>JBKQQQ010000901.1:0-19102 GCA_052144275.1 Streptosporangiaceae bacterium | reverse complement strand
CGGCAACGGACACGGGAGCGGCGAGGATGCGGAGTGGCTGGCGCGGGCTGACAACGGTCGCGGCGATCGGCGCGGCGACGGGCATGGCGCTGCTGGCGAGCGCCTGCTCCACTGCCGCTGCGTCCGGCTCATCCGGCTCATCCGGCTCAGGCGGCGGCAAGATCGTCGCGGTGGGGGCCGAGAACGAGTACGCGGACGTCATCCAGCAGGTCGGCGGTAAGTACGTCCAGGTCAGCGCCATCATGAGCAACCCGAACACCGACCCGCACACGTTTGAGGCGAGCGCGTCGGTCGCCCGGCTGGTCAGCTCGGCTCAGCTCGTGGTGCAGAACGGCGTCGGTTACGACACGTTCATGAACACGATCGAGAACGCGGCTCCGAGTTCGTCGCGCAAGGTCGTCGTGGTGCAGAACCTGCTCGGCTTGCCGGACAGCACCCCGAACCCGCACCTGTGGTACAAGCCGGGCACCATGTCGGCCGTCGCGAACGCCGTGGCCGCCGACCTGGCCGCCCTCGCACCCGCCCATGCCGCGTATTTCAAGGCCAACGCGAGCGCCTTCATCAGCTCGCTGGCCGCGTGGGACAACGCGATCGCGACGTTCCAGACGAAGTACCCGGGCACGCCGGTGGCGACCACCGAGCCGGTGGCGGACTACCTGCTCCAGGCGGTCGGCGCCGACAACCTCACACCCTGGGCCTTCCAGGCCGACATCATGAACGGCACCGATCCATCGGCCCAGGACGTCGCGGTGGAGCGGAGCCTGTTCACGCAGCACAAGGTGAAGGTGTTTGTCTACAATCAGCAGGTGACGGATTCGCTGACCGAATCGTTCATCACGCTTGCGCAGGCCAATGGCATCCCGGTGGTAGGCGTCTACGAGACGATGCCTGTGCCTGGGTACGACTACCAGTCGTGGATGCTGGCCGAGGTCCAGGACCTGCAAAAGGCCGTGGCCAGCAAGATCTCGACCGAGCACCTGTGATGGCGGGCTTGTGATGACTTCAGAACTGCTCCGGCTGGACGGGGTCGGCGTGCGGCTGGGCGGCCGGGAGATCCTCCGGGACGTCTCCTTCACCATCCGCCCCGGCGAGTTCACCGGCCTTATCGGGCCGAACGGGGCGGGCAAGACCACGTTGCTCCGGGTCATCCTCGGCCTGCAGCCGGTTACCCGGGGCTCGGTGCTCATCGACGGTGCGCCGCGGGCAGCCCGCGATTCCTCGATCGGGTACGTGCCGCAGAAGCTGGCCATCGAGCCGGACATGCCGCTGCGGGTCAGGGACGTGGTCTCGCTCGGGATCGACGGGCACAAGTTCGGCATCCGGCTGCCGTCCCGGGCCCGCCGTGAGCTCGTCGCCGGCATGCTGGCCGCCGTCGGCGCGCAGCGGTACGCCGACGCGCGGGTGGGCGAGCTGTCCGGCGGTGAGCAACAGCGGGTCATGATCGCGCACGCCCTGATCAGCCGGCCGCGGCTGCTGCTGCTCGACGAGCCGCTGGCCAACCTGGACATCTCGAGCGAGCAGGGAATCGTCTCGGTGCTGGCCCGGCTGGCCCGGGCCGAGGGGATCGCCGTGCTGCTCTCGGCGCACGACATGAACCCGCTGATGCCGGTGATGGACCGGATCGTCTACGTGGCTGCGGGCCGGGTGGCGGTCGGCCGCACCGACGAGGTAGTCCAGCCCGAGGTCTTGTCCCGCCTGTACGGCCAGCACGTCGACGTGATCCGGGTGCACGGGCGAGTCCTGGTGGTGGCCGCACCCGAAGGGGTCGACGCCGCCGAGGCCGCGGCCGAAGACGCAAGCGCCGTGAGGTGATCGTGGGTCACCTGCTCAGGTACGTCGTCGAGCCCGGCTTCTTCGGCAGCGGGCCGGTACACGTCGCCCTGGCCGTCGGGACCGTGATCGCCGTCACGTCGGCCGTCGTCGGCGTGTTCACGGTGACGCGCGGGCAGTCGTTCGCGGGCCATTCCCTCGCGGACATCGCCACGACCGGGGGTTCCGGGGCCTTCCTGATCGGCATCAACCAGTTCTGGGGCTACCTGGCGTTCGGTACGGGCGCGGCCGCGTTCATGGAGATGATCGGCGTCCAGCGCCGCCGCGGGCGGGACGTGGCCACCGGCGTGGTGCTCGGCGCCGCCCTCGGCCTGGCCGCGCTCTTCTTGTACCTGGGCACCCAGTACAGCTCCACGACCGGCGCGTCGTTCACCATCTTGTTCGGCTCCATGTTCGTCATCACCTCCTCCACCGTGCCCGTCCTGATCACCTCCGCGCTGCTCGCGCTGGCCACGGTGGTGGTGCTGGCCCGGGTGCTGCTGCTGAGCTCGCTCAGCCCGGACATCGCCGCCGCCCGCGGCGTGCCGGTGCGCGCCGTGGGCGCGGCCTACCTCATGGCCCTCGCCGTGTCGGTGGCGCTGTCCGCCGTGATCATCGGCGCGGTGCTGAGCACCGCGCTGCTGATCGGGCCGGCCGCGACCGCCCTGCGCATGGCGAAGGGCCCGGTGCGGGCGATGGCGGTGGCGGCGGGCATCGGCGTGGCCGCCATCTGGCTCGGCATCCTGCTCGCCTACGACAGCTTCTACTGGCCGCCCGCGGGCCGCGGCTGGCCGGTCAGCTTCTTCGTGGTGACGCTGATCGTCGGCGGCTACCTGGTCACCTATCTGCGCCGCCGCGACCGTCGCGAGGCCCAGCCAGCGATGCCGCCCGAGGCGCTAGACACGGAGCAGGTATGTTCTCCGGCTTTATGCTGAACACCTGGATCGCGGCGACCGCGGTGGCGGTGATCGCCGGCGTGACCGGTTTCTTCGCGGTGCTGCGGGGGTCGGCGTTCGCGGCTCACGCGATACCCAACGGCGCCTTCGCCGGCGCGGCCGGCGCCAGCCTGCTCGGGCTCAACGCGTTCGTCGGCCTCGCGGTGTTCTCCGTGGCGGGCGCGCTCGGCATCGCCGGGCTTGGCCGCCGCGCCCGGCATGACGTGGCGACCGCGCTGACGTTCGTGATGATGCTCGGGGTCGGCGCGCTGTTCGTCAGCTGGAGCACCGAGTACGCGCAGGAGGCGTACTCGCTGCTGTTCGGCGAGGTGTTCGGCGTGAGCCAGGCCGAGGTGCTGCCCATCCTCGTGCTCGGCGCGCTGTCCATCGCCGCGATCATCGTCATGTTCCGGCCGCTGATGCTGTCCTCGGCGATGCCGGAGGTAGCCGAGGCACGCGGGGTGTCATCGCGCCGGATGGAGCTCGCGTTCCTGCTCGTGATGGCCCTGGCGACCAGCATGACCGTGCCCGTGGTGGGCGCCCTGCTGATGTTCAGCCTGATGATCGGCCCGGCCGCCGCGGCCAGGTCGCTGACCGCCCGGCCGATGCTCGCGATGACCCTTTCGGTAGTTATCGCGCTGGTCACGGTCTGGGTCGGCATCGCCGTCTCCTACCAGTCCAACTGGCCCCTCGGCTTCTTCGTCGGCATCATGGGCGCCGTCTTCTTCCTGTTCGGCCAGGCCTACGCCGCAGTCCGCCGCCGCCTGGCCAGCACGGCGAGCCCCGCTACGGCGACCCCCGCAGCTACGGCGAAGTAGCGCCGCTACGGCGAGCCCCGCGGCGTAGCCGCGATCACGCGGCCCGCGAGGGGCCTCCCGGCCCCTCCGGCCGCGCGATACTACGGCGAGCACCGCAGCCGGGGCGCGGAGCGCACCGGGGGGTTCCGGGGGGTCGTCCCCCCGGGCCAGCACAGTAGCGTAAGACCAGTGAACCGCCTGAAGGATTCGACGAGCCCTTATCTACTCCAGCATGCCGACAACCCAGTGGACTGGTGGCCCTGGTGCGACGAGGCCTTCGCCGAGGCCGCCCGGCGCGACGTCCCCGTCATGCTCTCCGTCGGGTACGCCGCCTGTCACTGGTGTCACGTGATGGCCCACGAATCGTTCGAGGACGCCGAGACGGCGGCGCTGCTCAACGCGCACGTGGTCGCGGTCAAGGTGGACCGGGAGGAGCGGCCCGACGTGGACGCGGTCTACATGACCGCTACCCAGGCCATGACCGGGCAGGGTGGCTGGCCGATGACGGTGTTCATGACGCCGGACAAGGAACCGTTTTTCTGCGGCACCTACTTCCCCAGGGACTACTTCCAGCAGCTGGTCCTGAACGTCTCGCGGGCCTGGCGCACCCAGCGCGACGGCGTGACCGGCCAGGCCAAGCAGGTCGCCGCGACCCTGGCCGAGAACGCGTCGGCCACCGCCCGCGCCCTGCGTGAGGCGGGCCAGCGTGAGGCGGGCCAGCGTGAGGCGGGCCAGCGCGACGCGGGCCCGCCCGGGCAGGCTGAGGCGGGCGCCCGGTTCCGCCAGGCCGCGGACGCGGCGGTGCGGGCCCTTGACCGCGATTACGACGACGCCGACGGCGGGTTCGGCGGCGCGCCGAAGTTCCCGCCGTCGATGGTGCTGGAATTCCTGCTCCGCCACCATCAGCGGACTCCGGACCCGGACGCGCTGCGGCTGGCCGAGGGCACCTGCGAGGCCATGGCCCGCGGCGGCATGTACGACCAGCTCGGCGGCGGGTTCGCCCGGTACTCGGTCGATGCCCGCTGGGTGGTCCCGCACTTCGAGAAGATGCTCTATGACAACGCCCTGCTGGCCAGGGTCTATGCCAACCTGTGGCGCCTGAGCGGCTCCGAACTGGCCCGCCGGGTAGCGGAAGAGACGTGCGACTGCATGCTGCGCGAGCTGCGGACCGGCGAGAGCGGTCTCGCGGCGTCCCTGGACGCCGACAGCGAAGGCGAAGAAGGAAAGTTCTACGTCTGGCGGCCGGCCGAACTGCGCGCCATCCTCGGACCCGAGGACGGCGAGTTCGCGGCGCAAGCGTTCGGCGTCACCGAGGCCGGCACGTTCGAGCACGGCGCCTCCGTGCTGCAGCGCCGCGCCGAGCCCGCCGACGCGGATCGCCTGGCCCGCGTCCGGGACGCGCTGCTGGCCGCGCGCGGCAGCCGGGTCCGTCCGGCCCGGGACGACAAGGTGGTGGCCGCGTGGAACGGGCTGGCCATCTCCGCGCTGGCCGAATGCGGGCTGCTGTTCGCCCGGCCGGACTTCGTCGCGGCCGCGCGCGACGCCGCCACCTTGCTGGCCACGGTGCACCTGGCCGGCGGGCGGCTGGCCCGGACCTCGCGCGACGGGAAAGCCGGGAGCACCGCGGGCGCGCTCGAGGACTACGCCTGCACCGCCGAGGGCTTCCTCACCCTGTCCGGGGTGACCGGCGAGGCACGCTGGATGGAGCTGGCCGGCCAGCTGCTCGAGGTCGCCCTCGGCTCCTTCGGCGACGGTCAGGGCGGCTTCTACGACACGGCCGCCGACGACGAGCCGCTGATCTTCCGCCCGGCCGACCCGGCCGACAACGCCACGCCGTCCGGCACGTTCGCCGTGGCGGGAGCGCTCCTGCGCTACGCCGCACTGGCCGGCTCGGCCCGGCACCGGGAGGCCGCCGAGGCGGCGCTCGGCGTGCTCCCCGGCATCGCGGCCCGCTACCCGCGGGCCGCGGGCGCCGGCCTGGCGGTGGCCGAGGCCTGGCTGGCCGGGCCATCGGAGATCGCGGTGGTGGGCCCGCCCGGGGACGAGCGAACCCGCGCGCTGCATCAGACGGCGCTGCACGCGGCTCCGCCCGGTGCGGTCCTCGCCCTCGGCACAGTGCTAGCTGGTTCGGGGGCCGCCGGTGCCGAAGCCGGCGTGCCGCTGCTGGCCGGGCGGGGGCTGGTCAACGGAGCGCCCGCCGCGTACGTCTGCCGCCAGTTCACCTGCCAGGCCCCGGTGACCACCCCGGAGCAGCTCAGGAAGGCGCTCGCCAGCCCGGCCTGAACCCGCTCGACCCGGCGCCGGGCACGGGCACCTAGCCGGGCTGGGCCTTGCCCGGTACGGTGTCTTCGGGGGATATGTTGGCTTCGATGTACTCGCTCGCGGACGCCATACGCCGTCTTTGGCGACGGGTCGCATCCGCCACCCCCCGGCGGCCCGCGACGCCGAGGCACCTGGTTCCTGTCATGGTCAGCCTGCTGGCGGTGGCCGGAGCGGCCACCGGCGCGGTGCTGGCGACGGTGGGCGGCAAGCCAGCCGGGGTAACCGGCCTGCCCCACGAGGTCACGCCCCAGGGGATCCCGGACACCAGGCCCGCCCCGGCGACGATCACCGGGCCGGTGGTGCCCATGCTCGGCGGGAACGCCGACGGCGGAGGGAAACCCATCGCGGTGCCGGTCGCCCGTGCTTCGGCGGCGGCGAGCACGAGGCCCCGGTCCGCGCGGCCCGTCCCGGTCGCCCCGCTGCGCGGCCTGCGCCAGGCGGACCTGCTGGTCGTCGCGCCGTTCTCGCTGTCCCATCAGGTCCTGGCCGCGGTGGCCGGGCAGCCCGCGGTCACCTCGGCCGAGCCGCTCGAGGCCGCCAAGATCAAGATCAACGGCGCGTACACGGCCGTGCTGGGCGTCGACCCGTCCACGTTCCGCGGCTACGCCGCCCCGTCCACGGCGGCCTCCGACGCGCTGTGGCAGGGCGTGGCCGGCGGCGGCGTGGCCGTGTCCTACACCATGGGGACCCTGGACCGGCTCTCCCTCGGCGGCCAGGTCACCGTGTCCGGCCGCCAGCCGGAGCGGCTGCCGGTGGTGGCGTTCGGCACGGTCGGGATCGGCGGGGTCGACGCCATGGTGTCGGACTCGACCGCCAGGTCGCTCGGAGTGCCCGCCGGGAACGCGATCGTCGTCAGCGCGCCGCCGGACAGCGTGGCCGCGCTGGCGGCGCGCATCAAGGACGTCCTGCCGTCGGGGGCGGCCGTCGAGCCGCTGGTGGAGGAGGTGACCCGGCCGGGCGGGCCGGTCGCGGTCGGGACCGTCCCGTCGGACGCCGCGGTCAGCGGCGGCGCCTTGACCGCGCCCCAGCTCACCGCGGCGCTGCGGGCCGCGGAAAGCAGGCATGGCCTGCCGTACGCGTGGGGCGCCGCCGGGCCCACCGCGTTCGACTGCTCCGGCCTCGTCCAGTGGGCCTTCGCCCAGGCTGGCGTCAGCATGCCCCGGGTGGCCGCCGACCAGGCCAGGGCCGGCCCGGCCGTCCCGGTCAGCCAGCTGCAGCCCGGCGACTTGCTCTTCTACCACACTGACCCCACCGATCCCGGGTACATCTCCCACGTCGCGATCTACCTGGGCAACGGGTGGATGATCCAGGCGCCCCAGCCGGGCATGGACGTCCAGGTGGTGCCGGCCGACTTCGGCTCACAGTTCGCGGGCGCGATCCGCGTCTACCCGCGCATCGCCGCCGGGCTCGCCGCGGGCCTGGCCTGACGGGCCCGCGCCGGCCGAGCCCGGCCTGACGGGCCCTGCGCCGGCCGAGCCCGGCCCTGTCCACGCAGCCGCCGCAACGCGATAAATGCGCGGTTATCCGCGCCTGGCCGCTCACGGCAGAGCCGTGAGCGGTAGTCCGCGGCACGACGACCCGGTAATCACTGTCGCCCGATAGGGGGACAAGCACGGTGAAGGACGCCGTGTGATCCCGGTTGAGCACCTGCTCACCGACGCGGTACCAGACGGTCCCGGCTCGTGCCTGCAGGACAACGGCGTCGCCGCTGTCCGCGAACGGCGCCCTGGCCGTCAGGATGTCTGTTCCAGGCCGCCCACCCGGAGCCAGGTGGAGGTACACCGGTGGTATCACCGTGATGAGAACAGCCGTACTCCTGGTACCGTCCGGGGCGGCGAGGCGGAACGAAGCGTTGCTGGTCAGATGTTGCACGGCCAGGGTCACGTCACCGTCGCGATCCGTCCTCACACTTCCCGCGACGCGCCAGCCGGGACGGCCGTCGACGTACTCGAACAGCTGTACCCGGACTCCGGGCTCGGGCTGACCGCCATGCGCCAGCCGACCGGAGAGGACGTCATCGCCGTTCGCCGGGATCCGGGCGTGCGACGCCGCGAGAACCAGGTTCGGGGCGGCGTCCGCTCCGGGCTGACCGGCCTGGCACGGGCAGGCCGCTGTCGCCGGAGCCGGAGCCGCGGATGGCGTCGGGGCAGCGATACCATGCGCGCTGGACGAAGCCGAGGGGCGATGTGCATCGGGCACGCCGATGCGGTCGAGCAGGCGGTGGGCGACGTGCTGGACGGGCGCGGGCAGCGCGATCGCATAGGCCGCCGCGGCCATCCCGCCAGTGATCACGATCACTGCGGCCGCCATGCTCATCGAGGAGGCAAACCGGTGGCGGCGGCGGAACCGGCGCCGGCTGTCCCTGAACATCGTCAGCGCGGCATCCCGGTCGGCGAGCTCGTCGGCGGACCCGTCAGCGGTCAGGGCCCGGAACAGATGATCGAGCGCAGGATCCTCAGGCCCGGGCATACCAGGGAGATCTGTGCTCACTGGTCCACCGCCTCCAGCCCCCGGATGCGGGGGTCCGCGGCCAGGGCACGCAGGCCGCGATGCAGGGCAATGCGCACCGCCCCGGGCGATTTGCCCAGGATACGGGCAACCGCGGCGGTGTCCAGGCCGACGACGATCCGCAGCGCCACGGCCTCCGCCTGGTCACGGGACAGCCCGGCCACCAAGGCGACCGCCTGCTTTGCCGACAGGCCGCCGAGCACCTCCTCTTCCACCGGGTTCTCACTGACCATAGGGGTGATGGCCGCGGTCATCAGCCTGTTGCGGGACCGGATCCGGGCCCGCGACGCGTCAATGGCCCGATGACGGCCGATGGTGAACAGCCAGCACCGGAAGTCATCCGCCCCGCCCTCGAAGCGGTGCAGGTCGCGGACCACCTGGAGCCATGTCTCGCTCGCCACGTCGTCGGCCTCGTCACAGCCGAGAACACGCAGGTACCGCAGCAGCCGCGGTTGCAGGTTCTCCCACAGACGCAAGAATGCCGTCTCATCACCGGATCTGACCCGGACCAGCTCGTCGTCGAAGTCGTCCGCCTCGGTGCCCATCGCGTCAGCATGATCCCACAGCCAGCGGGCCGTGCGTGCCGAGAACGGTACGGCGCGAAGCCACGCCGGCGGCCCGGCCCGGGGCAGACATCAGCCGAGGCCGCCGACGTGAACACGTGCCTAACCTGGCCGGAATGCTTAGGGGATCACCTTGACGGTGACGATCCCGCTGTGCGAGCGGGCCAGCGCCCCGGTGCCCCTGAACACCAGCACGTACCTTGCCGTGACCTTCGGCCGCACCGTGAACGCGACCGTGCCCGCCCTGTTGGTGAGCCCGACGTTCACCGGAACGAGCTTCTTGCCGACCATACGGTCGAGGTAGACGATCTCCTTCGCGAGACCCCTCCTGATGCCCGCCCTGAGCGTGCCGGCGACGAGGTCCTTGCCTCCGGCCCTGATAACGCTCCTTGACTCCACGATCGACAGCGTCGTGTGCACCTTCACGGGGCTGGGCGCAGCATTGGCGGTGCCGGTCAGCGCCAGCGCCAGCGCCGCCGCGGCCGCCGCACCCGACGCGGCCCGGGTCAGGGATATACGCATTCTTCTCCTCCAGATTCGGCCCCCAGCCATCCAGGCAGGGGGATACGCGCGGAGAGCGACGCAGGTCCCCGGGTCTGTTACTCAAGGGGCGGGAAGAAATTCCCGCGGCTGACGCGAACGGCAGTAGCCCTTCCCGCACAGGGCGGCGAAGACGCCCGGGCAGGCCTCTTGACGGCGGGCCCAGACGTCCGCGGCTCTGCCTAGGTAATTGACGGCATGCCGTGAATATGTAATCATAATTACATGAATACAGAGCAAGAAGGTTCCGCTCATGCGGACGACGCGGGCCAGACGGGTGACGACACGAACGCTAGTAGCCAGACGACCTCAGGTCACGGCAAGGGCACCGCCACCGAGGAAGTACGCGGCTGGTTCAGTGGCCGGCTACCCGGTGACTGGTTCACGGCGACGCCGGAGATCCAGGTGGATCGCGAGGAGATCACCATCGTGGGGGTGCTGCCTGCCCCCGAGACGGCCGGGGCGTCGGACGCCGAGCGGGCTGCGGCCGCCGAAGGCCGGATCCGCAGGTTCCGCGAGGAGACCAGGAGCCGCCGGATCGAGATCGCACGGGAGGCCGAGCACAAGTTCCGGCGCAAGGTGTCATGGGGAGTCACCTGTGCGGACGTGACCGAGATGTTCACCACACTCTCGGTTCCGGTGATGACCCGGCTGCGCCAGCCCGAGCGCCGGGTCCTCGACACGCTCGTCGAGGCGGGCGTGGCGCGCAGTCGCAGCGACGCGCTGGCGTGGTGCGTGCGACTGACCGGAGAGAACGCGGATTCCTGGCTGTCCCGGCTGCGTGCGGCCTTGCGGCACGTCGAGGAAGTGCGCGATCAGGGTCCGGCCAGCGCCTGATTGTTCTAGCCAATTGGCCCAGGCTATTGGTCCACACCAGGTTAGCGGATTATTGATAGGCGATCAGGGAAAGCTATATGGTCTATACCTATAGTCCACCTCCGAACGGCTATATCGGGTCCGACCCGGCCGCGTGGGAACCAGGCGCCACGTTGATCAAGGACGAGGGGTGATCAAGGACGAGGAAGGTAAGTTTCTGCGCGTCCCAGGTTCCAAGAATGTAACGATTTCTTACTCCTCCGGGATCGTGCAGGGCATCGTCGAGGGCGCCATCGAGTGGACCGAGGAGCCCGATTCCGGCCACGCGGCGGCGACCGCGATACCGGGCGTGGACGACATCGGGATCCTCCCGCCGCGGCGGCTTTACGCCAGGCAAGGCCGGACGGACGAGCACGACGCGATGGTGGCCAGCCGCGAGCGGGAGCGTAAGGAGTTCCTCAACTGCTTACCCGGTCTCGGCGAATCTCTCGTCAAGTCGCTCGGGGGAGCGTGCTGGCTCCCTTGCGAATCCTCAGCCGATAACCGGAGCGTTCCACTTGTTGGGTACGTTTGCCGTAGATCATCACGGTGACGAGGAAGGCCTCCAGCATGGGACTTCGCGACCTGGCCTATCGGCTTTACGAGCGCAGGATCCAGGCTTCCCTGTCGCCCAGCGCTATCCCGCGCCATGTCGGGGTGATGTGCGACGGGAACCGGCGGTGGGCCAAGTCAGCGGGATTTCGTGATGTCAGCAGCGGCCATCGCAAGGGCGCCGACAAGATATTCGAGCTGCTCGACTGGTGCCGCGAGAGCGGCGTCGAGGTCGTCACCCTGTGGCTGCTGTCCACCGATAACCTGACCCGGCCGGCCAGTGAGCTCGTGCCGCTGCTGAAGATCATCGAAAACACCGTGCAGGGCCTGGTGGCGGAGCGGTGGCACGTGAATCCGGTCGGCGCGCTCGACCTGCTTCCCGGCGACACGGTCCGGGTGCTGAAGGACGCGGGCGAGGCGACCGCGCACTATCCCGGCCTGCTCGTCAACGTGGCGGTCGGGTACGGCGGGCGGCGTGAGATCGCCGACGCGGTCCGCTCGCTGCTGCAGGAGCAGGCGACTAAGGGCACCACGATCGAGGAACTGGCCGAGGTGCTGGACGTCGAGCACATCGCCGAGCATCTCTACACGGCGGGCCAGCCCGACCCGGATCTCGTCATCCGCACCTCCGGCGAGCAGCGGCTCGGCGGGTTCCTGCTCTGGCAGAGCACCCACTCGGAGTTTTACTTCTGCGACGCCTACTGGCCTGCCTTCCGCAAGGTCGACTTCTTGCGGGCGCTGCGCTCCTACGCGGCGCGCAATCGCAGATTCGGTACGTAACCGCAGGTTAAGCGTTGAATTGCGGCTTAGTAACCTAGCGGTGCTTTTGCCGACTCGCGTTCGCGGGTACCTTCGTTAGTGGTGGACGGCGCGGCGCCGTTCCCGGGAGGGCCCTCAGATCTCTGAGCTTCGCGCTCTGCGCGCAGGCGAGATGACAGAAGGGCCGGCACGGCCCTTCGAGGGCCAGGCCCGGCCCATCCGACACGTCTGTGTCCTGTCTTGGCGCCGGGCTTGCCCTGGCGCCCAGGGGAGTCTGCGTGGTCAATTCTCAAGGTCGCCGTACGTATGTACTCGACACCAGCGTCCTGCTCGCCGATCCGGCAGCCATCACTCGCTTCGACGAGCACAAGGTGGTACTGCCGGTCGTCGTCATCACTGAGCTGGAAGCCAAACGGCACCATCCCGAACTGGGCTACTTCGCCCGCCAGGCCCTGCGTCACCTCGATGACCTGCGCATCGAGCACGGCCGGCTGGACGCGGAACTTCCGGTCGGGACGCTCGGCGGCACGGTCCGGGTCGAACTCAACCATTCCGACCCGCAGGTGCTGCCTGCCGGGTTCCGGATGGGGGACAACGACTCGCGCATCCTGTCAGTGGCGTGCAGCCTCGCGGCCGACGGCGAAGACGTCGTCCTGGTCAGCAAGGATCTGCCGCTGCGGGTCAAGGCCGCCGCCGTCGGGCTGGCCGCGCAGGAGTACCGCGCCGAGCTGCCGGTGGACTCAGGCTGGACCGGGATGACCGAGCTCGACATCGGCAGCGGTGAAATCGAGCAGCTATACGAAACAGGCACCTTGGAATGCGAGCCGGCCCGCGATCTTCCCTGCCACACCGGCATGGTCCTCACCTCGTCCAACGGCAGCGCGCTCGGCCGGGTCAAGCCGGACAAATCCGTCCAGCTGGTACGCGGTGACCGGGAGGCGTTCGGCCTGCGGGGCCGGAGCGCCGAACAGCGCGTCGCGCTCGACCTGCTGCTCGATCCGGAGATCGGCATCGTGTCGCTCGGCGGCCGGGCCGGCACCGGCAAGTCCGCGCTGGCGCTGTGCGCCGGGCTCGAGGCGGTGATGGAGCGGCGGCAGCACAGGAAGGTCATCGTATTCCGGCCGCTTTACGCGGTCGGCGGCCAGGAGCTTGGTTACCTGCCCGGGTCGGAAGCCGACAAGATGGGCCCGTGGGCCCAGGCCGTCTACGACACCCTGTCCGCGGTCACCACGCAGGACGTCATCGACGAGGTCCTGGCCAGGGACATGTTCGAGGTCCTGCCGCTGACCCACATCAGGGGCCGGTCGCTGCACGACGCGTTCGTGATCGTGGACGAGGCGCAGTCCCTGGAGCGCGGCGTGCTGCTCACCGTGCTGTCCAGGATCGGCTCCGGGTCCAGGGTGGTGCTCACCCACGACATCGCGCAGCGGGACAACCTGCGGGTCGGCAGGCACGACGGCGTGATCGCGGTGATCGAGAAGCTCAAAGGCCACCCGCTGTTCGCACATGTCACGCTGGTCAGGTCCGAACGATCCCAGATCGCCGCCCTGGTCACCGAGATGCTGGAGGACTCAGGCCTGTGACCTGACCGGAGCCTATCCGGAGAAGGGTTAACGCGGGCGCCGGCTGCGGTACGGTGACCAGCGTCATGGAATTCCCACCTGTATCCGTCGTGATGCCGGTCAGGAACGAGGAACGGCACCTCGCGGAATCTGTGCGGCATGTGCTCGGGCAGGAGTACCCGGGCGAGCTCGAGCTCGTGCTCGCGGTCGGACCCTCGGCCGACCGGACCGAGGAACTGGCGCGTGAGCTAGCGGCGGCCCACCCGCGGGTCACCGTCGTGGCCAACCCGAGCGGGAAGATCCCGGCGGCGCTCAACGCCGCCGTCCGCGCGGCGCGGCACGCCGTGATCGCCCGCGTCGACGGGCACGCCATGCTGCCGCCGGGCTACCTGACGACCGCGGTCACCGCGCTGATCGAGACCGGGGCGGCCGACGTCGGCGGGGTCATGGCCGCCGAGGGCGTGACCGCCTTCCAGCAGGCCGTGGCCTGGGGGATGACCTCCAAGGCGGGGGTCGGCTCGGCGGCGTTCCACACCGGCGGCGGGGCCGGGCCGACGGACAGCGTCTACCTCGGGGTCTACCGCCGGGAGGCGATCGAGCAGGCCGGCGGCTACGACGAGGGAATGCTCCGGGCCGAGGACTGGGACCTGAACTACCGCATCCGGGCGCGCGGCGGCCAGATCTGGTTCACCCCCGAACTGCGCGTCACCTACCGGCCGCGGGCGAGCGTGCGCACCCTCGGCGCGCAGTATTTCCACTACGGCCGCTGGCGGCGGGTGGTCATCCGCGAGCACCCGGAGACGGCCAGCTTCCGCTACCTGGCGCCGCCGGCCGCGGCCGGGCTGATCGCGTTCGGCCTGGCGGCGGGCGCGGCCGGGCTGGCCGCGATCGCGGCGGGGGCGCCCGCCGGCGTGGGCTGGCTGGCCGCCGGACTCGTGATCCCCGTCACCTACCTGGCCGGGATCACCGCCGTCGGGACCGTGCTCGCCCGGCGCCTGCCCGCGGGCGTGCGGATCCGGGTACCGCTGGTCCTCGGCGTCATGCACATATGCTGGGGGACCGGGTTCCTCACCAGCCCGCGGAAGCTGCACCGGTCCGGCGAAGCTGACACCCGTGTCCGTTCGGAACAAAAGAAAGCGGAAGGAGCAGCCGCGGTAGGGGGAGAATGAACCATGGACTTCGACCTCCCGGCACTGCTCGCGGCCCATCGCGACGACGGATATGAGCTGTACGGCCGGTACCTGAACCCGCAGCAGCCCAAGGTGCTGCACGCGATCGGCTTCGACAAAGTCTACGAGCGGGCCGAGGGCGCGTACCTGTACGACTCCGACGGCCGCCAGTACGCCGATTTCCTGGCCGGCTTCGGCGTGTTCGCGGCGGGCCGCAACCATCCGGTGATCCGCCAGGCGCTGCATGACGCGCTCGACGCCAACCTGGCCGACTGGACCCAGTTCGACTGCGGGCCGCTGCCGGGCTTGCTGGCGCAGCGACTGCTCGCCAAGGCACCAGGTCTTGACCGGGTGTTCTTCTGCAATAGCGGCACCGAGGCGGTCGAGTCCGCGCTGAAGTTCGCCAGGTACGCCACCGGTCGCCGCCGTGTCATCTACTGCGACCACGCGTTTCACGGGCTCACCACGGGTTCGCTATCCGTCAACGGCTCGGCCGAGTTCCGCCTCGGGTTCGGCCCGCTGCTGCCCGACGCGTCCGTCCCGCTCGGCGACCTGGACGCGCTCGCGGCCGAACTGCGCAAGGGCGACGTCGCGGCGCTCATCATCGAGCCCATCCAGGGCAAGGGCGTGCACATGCCGCCTGATGGCTTCCTGACGGCGGCGTCCGCGCTGCTGCACGAGCACGGCGCGCTGCTCATCTGCGACGAGGTGCAGAGCGGGTTCGGCCGTACCGGCACGTTCTTCGCCTATCAGCACGAGGAGGTCGTGCCGGACATCGTCACCGTGGCCAAGGCGCTATCCGGCGGGTTCGTGCCGGTCGGGGCGATGCTGGCCAAGGGCTGGATCTTCGAGAAGGTCTATTCCTCGATGGACCGGGTCATGGTGCACAGCACCACCTTCAAGGGCGGCGTGCTGGCCATGGCGGCCGGCCTGGCCTCGCTGGCCGTGCTCGACGATGAGGGGCTGGTCGAGAACGCCGCGCGGACCGGGGAAGCGCTGAAGACCTCGCTGACCACCATGATGCACAGGTATGACGTCCTGGCCGACGTGCGGGGCCGCGGGCTGATGATCGGGCTGGAGTTCGACAAGCCGTCGTCGCTGCGCGCCCGGACCAGCTGGAACATGCTGCAGAAGGCCCGGGTCGGCCTGTTCGCGCAGATGGTGGTGGTGGCGCTGTTCCAGCGGCACCGCATCCTCACCCAGGTGTCCGGCGATCACATGGAGGTGATCAAGCTGATCCCGCCGCTGATGATCGGCGACGCCGAGGTGAAGCTGTTCTCCGAGGCGTTCGGCGAGGTGCTCGAGGACGCCAGCCGGGGCAGCGGGCTCATCTGGGAGTTCGGCCGCACCCTGGTGAAGCAGGCGGTGCGCAACTAGCCAGTACGGCGAGCGGCGCGGGCGCAGCCCGCGATCGCGCCGGTCCGCGAGGGGCCTTCAGGCCCCTCCGGCCGCGCGATACTACGGCGAGAACCGCAGCGGGGCGCGAAGCGCAGCGGGGGGTTCCGGGGGGTCGCCCCCCCGGGCTAGCAGAGCCTCGGCGACGGCGAGGTCCTGCGCGTAGGTGATCTTGATGTTGCGCTCGCTGCCCGGCACGATGTGCACGCCGACGTCCGGCAGGTAGCGGAGCACCACGCCGCAGTCGTCGGTGGCGGTGAATGCGGGGTCGGCCGCGGCCAGCTCGTGCGCCCGGGTGATCACGGAAAGCCGGAAGCACTGCGGGGTCTGGCAGCGCAGCAGTGTTTCCCGGCGCGGCATCGACTGCATCACGCCGTTGCCGGTGATCACCATGGTGTCGGATGCGGGCACCGCCACCCCGGCCGCGTCGTGCACCCGCAGCGCGGCGACGCAGTCCGCGATGATCCGCTGGTCCACCAGCGGCCGGGCGGCGTCGTGCAAGAGCACGCCGCAGTCACCCGGCACGGCGCCCGGCGTGGCGCCCGGCGCTGTGCCCGGCGCTGTGCCCGGCGCTGTGCCCGGCGTGGTGCCCGTCGTGGCGCCCGGCGCGGTGCCCGTCGTGGCGCCCGGGGCGCTGCCTGCCGTGGCGCCCGGGGCGCTGCCTGCCGTGGCTGGCGCGGTGGCCGCGATGGCGGCCAGGGCCGCCCGGGTCGAGTCTGGCCGGGTCGCGCCGCCCTCGATGACGGCCGTCACCTTCCGGTACCCGGCGTCGGTGAGCGTCGCCTTGACCTGCCCCGTGTACCCGCGGGCCATCACCACCAGGATCTCGTCGATGCCCGGCGCCTGGTCGAAGGCGGCCACGCAGTGCTCGACCAGCGTCTTGCCGCCCAGCGTGAGCAGCTGTTTCGGCATCCCCGCGCCCACCCGCTGCCCCACGCCGCCGCCGAGTACCACCGCGACCATCCGCATGAGCCGGACTCTACCCCGCGCCACCTGGCGCATCATCGTGGGCGTTTGCTGCCCTTTGGAGCTGTCGCGTATCTCTTCATGCTGTGCGCGTCAGCCCCGGTCACGCCGCGCGGTCCCCTGGCCCCGGGCTTGGCAGCAACGATGGAGCATTGTTGCTGCCAGAACAGCAACGATGTTCCATCGTGGCGGTTACTGAGGCGGGCGGAAGGGCGGATCCGGGTTGCGGGGCGGGCGTGCGGGGCGCATGGGGCATGTGGGAATGCAGTGGCGGGTACCGGCCGGGTGCGTGGGTATCGGCCGGGTGCGTGGGTATCGGCCGGGCGCGCGGGCATGGTGCGGGTGGAAGCGCGGAGCGGCCAGGGGCCAGGTCGCGGCAGACTCGCTGAGCCTCTGCAACGGACGTTTCAGCCCACGATCATGAGCCCGTGCGGGGTGGCAGGGCCGTACGGCGAGGGGCTGACCTGGCGGGGAGCCGTTTCGCCGGGTGCGTGGTGGGTATGCGCTGGACAGCGTTCCCGGCAGCGACGCGACCGGCCGGCCGGCCGAGCATGACTGGCTGTCCGGCGTGTTCCTGCCGGTCGCGGGCGTGACCGCCGGCTACATTTCGTAACGCTAGGCGCGAGTCGCGGCGGCCTGTGCCGCTGGGAGGACAGGCATGACGGTAGCGCTGGTCCTGGCCGGGAACCCGGGCGAGGCCGACGCGGGGCTCTGCGGCCAGCTTGCCGCCCTTGGCGTGCGCCGGATCGACGTGGCCGAACGGACCAGGCCTGGCCTGCTGACCGTCGCCGCCGCGGCGCGGGCGGCCGGGGAACGCGTACTCATCTGTGCCGACGCTGACACCGTCCCCGAGCCGGTGCTGGCCAGGCTGCTCAGCGCCGGCGGGACCGCGGCCTTCACCGGGATAAACGCCGCGCCCGGCCGGCCACCGGCGGCGCTGGCCGCCGGGGCGCTGGTGGTCGACACGCCCGACCTGGACGCGCTGGCCCAGTCCGCCGAATCGCTCGCGGCCACGCACGCGGGACCCGCCGCGGTCAGCGCGCTGATCGGCGAGCTCAGCGACCGCGGCGTCAGGGTCCGGATGCTCGACGCCGGGCCCGACAGCGAGGGTGCCGTCGCCCAGTTGCTCGCCGACCCCGCCGCCCGCGACATGGCCAGGTGGGCGGCGTGGCGCAAGCTCACCCCGGCGGCCCTCTACGGGATCTCGCTCGGCCTCGGGCTGGTCGCGGCCGTGTGGTTCGCCGAGCTGGCGGTCCGAGCCAAGCTGCTGGCCGTCACGGCGCTGGCGGCCTCGTTCCTGTTCGCCCGGGCCGCCTCGCTGCTCGCCGCCACCGGCCGCGAGGGCCGGATCAGGCCCGCCGTCAGCTGGCTCGGGGCCGCCTGCGGGCTGCTGACCGAGCTCGCGGTCTACGCGGGCCTGGCCGTCAGCTCCGGCCTGGCCGTCACCTCGGGCCTGGCCGTCAGTGCCGGCCTGGACGGCTCGCAGGGCGCGGTGGCCGGCCTGAACGGGCCCTTCGGCTACGCCCTGCAGAACACCGTGGTCGCCAGCTGGGGCGGTGCCGGAACGGCCGGAGTGTGGCGGCTGGCCATCGCGGCCATGCTGGTCCTGGCCGTTCGCCGGATGGCCGAACTCGGCTACGAGCACACGGCCCGGGCGCCGGGGATCTTGTTCCCCCGGTCGGTGCTGCGCACCCTGGAGCAGGCCCTCACCCTCCCGGCCGGCGAGCGGCTCGTGGTGATCGTCGTGACCTCCGTCTTCTTCGGGCCGCGGCTGACGTTCCTGGTGCTGCTGGGCTGGGGCCTGCTGGCCATGGGATACCTTCTCGCCGGGAAGATGGCCCGGTCGGCGGATCTGGCCCGGCCGGCGGATCTGGCCCGGCCGGCCGGGGGCGGGCTGGCGGCCTACCGCGACGACGGCATCGTGTCGCGCTGGATCGGCGGCCTGGTCCAGGGGCGGCTCCCGCCGCTGCCGCCGGTGCTCGTGGGTCTGTTCGTGACCAGTGTCCTGGCCGCCCTGGGGCTGGGGAACCTGCCCGGCATCTTGGTGCTGACGCCGGTCGAGGCGATGATGCTCGCGGCCCTGGGTGCCTGGCACCCGCACGACGGGCGGCTCGACTGGCTGGTGCCCGCGCTGTTGATGGCGGGCGAAGGCGTGTTCCTGGCGGCCCTCGGCCTGTCCCATCGCGTGGCCGCGTGGCTGGTCTTCACGCTGCTGGCCGCCGTGGTCATGCGCCATGTGGACGTGGCCTTCCGCGCCCGGGTCGGCCGGGGTCTGCCGGCCGACGTGTTCGGCCTCGGCTGGGAGGGGCGGATGCTGCTGGCCGGTTTCGCCGCCCTGGCGGGCCTCGTACCGCTCGCCTACGCCCTGCT
>JBKQQQ010000900.1:0-4820 GCA_052144275.1 Streptosporangiaceae bacterium | reverse complement strand
ACCGCCAGCACAGCCAGCCCGGCAGCACCGGCAGCCAGTACGTCGCCAGCCGGTACAGCAGCACAGCCGAGACCGCGGGCCCGGCCTGCATGCCCACGCCAGTCAGCCCGGCGACCAGCGCCGCCTCGATCGCGCCGAGACCGCCCGGCGTCGGAGCGACCGCCGCCAGCGCCGCGGCACCCAGGTACACCGCGCCGAGCACGACCAGGCCAGGACCCGTACCGAACGCCTGGACCGAGGCGGCCAGCCCGGCGATGTAGAGAAGGGTGATAAGAGCCGAGCCGCCGAACAGCAGGCCCAGCTTGACCGGGCTGGCGGCAGCCTGGCGCAGGCTGCCAGCCGCGGAACGGACGCCGGGGATCAGCTGCTTGCGGGTCCAGCGGCGGCCAGGCCGTGTCGCCAGGACCACGCCAATGACCGCGATGATCACCGCCAGCAGAAGCAGGATCTTGCTGCCGGATGGCAGCTTGAACGCTTTCGTGAGGTCGTGGCCGGCCAGCGCGAAGAAAACCACGATCAGCACCATGTGCATGACGGCGCCCGCGAGGCTGTTCACCCCGACGGCTGCGACGCTGGCCGGGGTGCTGGTTCCGCTCTTCTGCAGGAACCGGGCGTTCAGCGCCATCCCGCCGACGTTGGCTGGCGACACCCGGTTGATGAATGACGACGCGCCTTGCGCCAGCACGGCCGGGCCGAACGGGACATGGCCGGGCACCGAGCCGATGAGCGCTATCGCGCTGGCCACGTAGGTCAGCGCGGACAGGCCGATGATCACCGGCAGCCAGGCCCAGTTGAGGTGCTGCAGCGCGTGCCAGCTGCTGCTCACATCGGCGATCTGGGGAAGCAGGAAGTAAAAGGCGCCGGCCAGCGCGGCAATCGCCAGCAGGGTCCGCGGCCGCACCCGCTGCAGCTGGGCGAGATCCTGGTCAGCATCGTCACCGGACGCCGCGATCGCGGCCGCGCGCGTGTTCTTCAGCAGCCCGTCCTGGCCCTTGATCGCGCGGCGGGTGCCGGCCGACAGCGCGAGCGGCTGCAGCAGCGGCACGGCGGTGGCGACGCCGTCGGCGCCGATCGCGGCCGCCGCGGTGGCGACGGCACGGTCCGGGCCGATCCGCCCGGCCAGCGAGGTGAGCAACTCGGCCACGTCGATGGCGCGCTGACGGCTGGTCGCGGCGAGCTCGGCGAAGCTGAAGTCGACCAGCCGGGGGCACCCGTTCTGGCTGATCATGATGTTGGCGCCGTGCAACGACCGATGTGCGATCCTCGCCTGATGGAGCTGGCCGACCTCGTGCCACAGGGTACGGGCGAGCTGATCGGTGATGCGATCAGCCGGGATGTCGTCCAGGGACTGGCCCGCTACCAGCTCCATGGTCAGCAGCACTGACCCGTCTTCCGCCCTGACGACCTCGCCGACGTGCGGCACCGCGACGCCGGCCCGCTCGGCCATCACGCCCAGCAGCGCCTCATGCTCGACGGCCTTGAACAGCGAGGCCGCGGGCCCGGTGTCGCCCACGCCGCGCAGCCGGATGCCGCGGTAAGCCCGGTACAGCAGGTCGGCGTCCCGCTGATCGGAGCCGAAGACCTTCACGAACAGGGCACGCCCGTCGCCGGTTACCGCCTCAAACGGCCGCGATCCCTTCGCAGGACGCAGCGGTCCAGTCACCTGGCTGACAGGCACGCCACCCGCGCGCAGCGCCGCTGCCACCCCCTCGGGGCCCATCCGCCGGTCCGGCACTCCGAACACCACCAGCAGGCCCGCCCCCACTGTTACCCCGGCCGCCAGCGCCAGCACAAGCTGCATGGGCAGCAGGCCGCCGGTGATCAGCCGGGCCGCGCCGATCAGCAGCAGCGTGGTCCAGGCCGCCCGGCGCCACGGCCGGTTCAGCCACGGCGCCGCGGCCACCGCGACTGCCGCCAGTCCCGCCAGGACGGCCGGATCGGGGAAGCCTGCGCCGGTCAGCCAGGAACCCTGGCGCAGCCCTGCGGGCAGACCAGCGGAGCCGCCCGGCCCGGCCAGGTAGGTAATCCCGGCCATCAGGGCCGCCGCTGCCGCGAACCCGCCCGCCACGGTGGCCAGCACCCGGAACCGGCGATACCGCAACGCGGCGACCAGCAGCACCAGGGCCGCCGCCGCGATCGTCACCTGGACCAGGCCGGTCAGCACCTGCCCGGCCGCGGTCGCGGGCCCGACCCCGGTGACCGCTGCCGCCGGCCGGAGCAGGGCAGGCAGCAGCGCAGCGATCACGGCCGCGGCGGCCAGCACCAAGGCTGCGGCGATCAGGCGGATCACATCGCCCGGATGCCGGTACCGTGTCGGCGCCAGGACACGGCCCGGCGGCCGCGTCTTCGGCTCGCCGGCGGCCAGCTGTATCCTGGGCGAATCCGTCATGAGCAGTAACCGCAGGCCGTGGCCGCTATACCGATGACCCAGCCGGGACAAGACACAGAGCTCACCCTGAGCCGATCCGACGGCCGCGGTGGCCGGCTCAGGCAGGCGGCGGCCGGCTGGATGCTCGTCGGCATTGCCTGCCTTGCCCTGGCCACCGCGCTGATCGCCGTCGTCGCGCTCACGCCGTCGCCGGTGCAGCCAGCGGACGACCAGTGGCTCCGGTGGATGCTTGATGTCCGCGCGCCGCCCGGTGTCTTCGTCGCGAAGGTGCTCAACGTGGTCGCCGGCAGCACGGTCATGTGAATTGCCCGGCCGGCTATCGCGGCCGCGCTCGCCATCTGGCGGCGCTGGCGGGCGCTGGCGGTGTCCACGCTGGCCACCCCATGCGAGAAGCTGTACGGCGGGCCGGCACGGAGCTGGAATGGCTGGCGCGCGTCGTATGGTTCGCTGGGGTGTTCATGCGTTCGTCGCCTTTGGTTTTTGGTCGGGCTTGGGTACCAGGCGGCGGGTCCAACCGAGGAAGAGGGCGCCAACCTCACTGGCCGACTCCGCAGCCGGAACAGAACCCGAGCAACAGGCACTGGCGCCGCGGGCGGCCCACACAAGGGGGCAGCACGACGCTGTCCTGGCCGAGCCGGTTTTCGCGGATCTGGCGCAGCGCTACCAGGACGAGTTTGGGGGTAACGATGTGTCCAGTCGTGGCGCTGCCCACAGGGCCCACCTCCGTCGCATACCTGGTCCCTGCTGGGACCGGAGCCACGAACCCGGGGTCCAGAGGTTCCCGCTGCCTCTCATCACGCTACGGCTGCAACCAGGAACAAGCAATGACTTCATATGGCGATCACGGTTTCGCCGCCAGGCTCCTGACGTCGGCCGAGCCCGGCGCGGCCGGGGGCCGCGTCATCCTGGCGGAGGCCGCCCGCGACGCGCTGCGCGCCGCTGGCCTCTGACGACGCGAGGCCGGCCTGGTTATCTGCGGGCGCCGGGGCGCGACCTTGCCGCGGTTCCTCGATCCGTCACAATGAAACCACAGGGCCCCTTGCGGCCTTTCCCGCCACGGCAGCTGTTATCGCACCACCGACAAGGAGTGAGGGCATGGCGTGGGATTTCTCCACCGACCCCCAGTTCCAGGAGAAGCTCGACTGGGTCGAGCGGTTCTGCCAGGAAAAGGTCGAGCCGCTCGATTACGTCTTCCCCCACGCGGTGCGGTGGCCGGACCCGGTGGTGAAGGCGTACGTCCGCGAGCTCCAGCAGGAGGTCAAGGACCAGGGCCTGTGGGCGATCTTCCTCGACCGGGAGCTGGGCGGACCAGGCTTCGGGCAGCTCAGGCTGGCTCTGCTCAACGAGGTGATCGGCCGCTACGCCGGCGCGCCCTCGATGTTCGGCGCGTCGGCACCCGATACCGGGAACATGGAGATCCTCGCGGCCTACGGCACCGGGGAACAGAAGAAGCGGTGGCTCGAGCCGCTGCTCAACCAGGACATGTTCTCGGCGTTCTCGATGACCGAGCCACAGGGCGGCAGCGATCCGGACCTGTTCAAGACCCATGCCGTGCAAGACGGCGACGAGTGGGTGATCAACGGCGAGAAGTGGTTCACCTCGGCGGGACGGGTCGCCGACCTGCTGTTCGTGATGTGCACCAACGGCATGTTCGTGGTGCCCCGCGCCACCCCCGGCGTCGAGATCATGCCGGAGCCGAGAAACCACAATCACATCGTCTACCGGGACGTCCGGGTGCCCCTCGACCACCTGCTCGGCCCGGAAAACGGCGCCAGGGTACTCGCCCAGCGCCGCCTCGGCGGCGGCCGCATCCACCACGCCATGCGCACCATCGCCCAGTGCAAGCTCGCCTTCGACATGATGTGCGAGCGGGCGCTCAGCCGCGAGTCGCACGGCAGGATCATCGCCGAGCACCAGATGGTGCAGGAGAAGATCGCCGAGTCCTACGCCGCGATCAAGATGCTCCGGCTGTTCGTGCTCGAGACCGCCTGGAAGATCGACCAGACCTCGACGCTCGAGGCCCGCACTGACATCGCGGCGGTCAAGTTCACCATGGCCAAGGTGCTGCGTGAGGTGTCCTACAACGCGCTGCACATCCTGGGCTCGCTCGGCACCACCGACCTCACGCCCATCCAGGCCATGTACGCGTCGGCGCCCGCCATGGGCATCGCCGACGGCGTCGACGAGGTGCACAAGGCCACCGTGGCCCGCCGGGTGCTCAAGGGCTACCGCCCGCACGAGGGGTACTGGCCCACCGAGTACATCCCGGCCAAGCGGGAAGAGGCGTGGCAGCGGATGCGACCCGTCCTCGACGCCCGGCCGGACCTCGCCCGCGTGGCCGCGCGCCTGCGACTTCCCGCCTGAACCGGGTCCGGAAATCGGCGTCCTCGGCGAGTTCCTCGCGGATAACCTTCACCGCCACCAGTCGACC
>JBKQQQ010000899.1:0-6009 GCA_052144275.1 Streptosporangiaceae bacterium | reverse complement strand
CAGCCGGGCCAGATCGCATCGGCCATCCTCTTCTCCGCTCATGACCAGCGACCGTAGCCACCCCCATCACGACCCGTCCCGCCAACTGAGAGAAGACGCCCAGGTGGTCAGTCAACGGGTCGGTCTTGGCGTGCCGCTTGCGGCCGCGGGCGAAGGCGGTGTCGGCCGGCTCGGCGACGTGCGCCGTGACGCCGGCCGCGGCCAGCTCCTCCGCGACGTACCGCCAGCCGGTACAGCCCTCCAGCGCGAACGCGACATCGTCCCGGCCGGCGAACCGGGCCAGCCAGGCCCGCAGGTGCGCCCGGTCGGCCGGGGCGATCTGGCCCCGCCCGACCTCCCCGGTGGCGGTGTCCAGATAGTCGAAGGTGATCTGCTTCCGGTGAATGTCGAGCCCGCCTACGATGGGCATCGGGACCTCCTCAAGCTCCCCAGGGCGCACCAGCGCCCTGCACGCGGATTGCTTACGCGGTTAATCGTGACGCGTCTGAGCTGAGGAGGTCTCCCCGCACAACGCAGCAAGGCCTCCGGCTCAGCCGCTAACGACCCCAGCAGGCCGATGCATGTCATCTTTTGGAGTGCCGCTCCCGGCGGCGGGCCAGCGCTCGCTCGACCGACCGGGGGTGCACGCGCACGCCGAAGGACTCCTCGATCGGGCCGGCCAGCTGCGCCGGGCGCAGCGCCGGGTCGCCGGCCAGCTGCTGCTCGGCCCAGGTGAGGATCTGCTCGGTGAGCTTGTGGGCGCCGCGCGGCCCGGGCCGGGCCGGCACCAGTCCTTCCAGCCCGGAGGACTCCAGCGCCGCGGCCGCGGCGTAGTAGGCCGGCCGGGAGTAGCCGAACGCCGCGGCGGCCTCGGTGACCGGGGCGCCGCCGGCCTTGACCTTGCGCACCATCTCGTACTTGACCTGCACCGCGTCCCGGGCATCGAAGAAGTCGCCGGCGCCGAACTCCGGGTCGGTCACCTGCTCCGGGTGCGGGTTCAGGCAGCGCGCCCCGGCCAGCGCGGCCTCCTTGGGATCCGGTCCGCCCTGCCGCCTGGCCATGCCGCCTCCTCATCCGAATGACTGTAAGGATGATTCTGCCGGACATCGGGGCCGGAGCCTTGCATGCGGGACGGCGTGTCGCGGCATTTCTGGACCTGAAAAGCAAGAATACGGTGACAACCGCCGCCCTGATCACCCGGGAAGCAAACCGCAACGGCATAATCCGCCTGACACTCACGGCGTAATTTTCTTTACACCCCGGTCGCCGTCGCGCTGCGCGCGGAACCGGTCCACCAGGTCCGCGACGGCCAGCAGGCCACCGGCGGTGAACGCGCACCGGCCGGCCGCGATCACCACGAACGGATCCTGCGCCACAACGTCGGTCCACCCAGCTGGCAGCGAGAACAGATCCCCGTTCTCGTCATGCAGGTGGACTCTGTCCTCACCCCAGTTCTGCCGGTGCGCGACGAACTCGAAGTCCCGCCCGGCCAGCGGATGAAACGGATGCGTAACCCGCACACGGCGGTATCGATCATCTGGATTGGGTGTAGTTGACGATGCGGTCCAACGCTTACGCCGAACGGTTCGTGCTCACCGCCCGGACCGAGGTCACCGACCGGATGCTCATCTTCGGCGAACGGCATCTGCGGACGGTCCTAGCCGAGTACGAGACCCATTACAACGGGCGGCGCCCCCATCGCAGCCGCCAGCTCCGACCGCCCCGCCCCGACCACCCTGTCGCCGACCTTTCCCGGGAACGGATCCAGCGTCGGGCCGTCCTCGGCGGCCTCATCAACGAATACGAGCGGGCCGCATAAAATCCCCAGGTCAGCACTAGTGGCCGAGTTCTGGAACCCCGCAGGCCTGCTGGACGGCACCCAGGCCTATGTCCTGGCCGTGATAGAGCACGCCACCAGGCGCATCCGCATCCTCGGAGTCACCGTGCATCCAACCGGGGAATGGACCGCTCAGCAAGCCCGCAACCTCCTCTTGGATCTCGGCGACGAGGCGCACCGGGTCAAGTTCATGATCCGCGACCGCGGGTCGTACTTCACCGCCGCATTCGACGCGGTCCTCGCCGATGCCGGGATCCGGCCCGGGCTCTGCAACGTCCGGACGCCGCGTTTGAACGCGATCGCCGAACGCTGGATCGGCGGATGCCGGCGCGAGCTCCTGGACCGCACACTGATCTGGAATCAGGGTCATCTGCGACGGATCCTGCGCCAGTACGAAACCCATCAGCCAATTGGCACCGGCCTCACCGGTCACTAGACGGCGCTGCCCCGCTGAAGCCACTACCCGAACCGGTCGATCTTGAGCAGTACCGCATCCGAAGAAAGACTCGCGTCGGAGGCCTGATCAACGAATATCACCTGGTCGCATGACGTGGACGAGATTTCCGGCACCCACAGGACGAAGCAGGTGATCTCGTTCGTCTTGCCGTCCACCTCGTCTTGGCCGAGGACGGTCCCGGCGGTGACGTCGTAGGCGGACAGCAGGTGCGGGGCCTTGCCGCCGGCGTCGCGGGCACCGCGCACGGTCTTGCCGTCGACGGCGATGTGCCGCCAGTTCAGCCACCCGGCCGCTGCCTCCTGCCGGAGCCAGGCACACAGCTGCCGGTCGGCAGCTTCGGCGTCGATCTTGCGGACGGCCCGCTTGATCGTCTTGTGGCTGGGCGGCACGTACTTCCCCAGCCGCTTGTTGTACCGGATCCCGCAGCGGCGCAGCGCTTCTTGCGGCATCGAGGCGGCAAACTGCGCGGCGGCGTAGACCGAGTCCGCGCCGCACAGCCGGGCGACCACGATCACCGCCAGGATCACGGCCAGGCCGTGCCGCACCCCTTCGGCTTGCGGTGGTCGGTCACCTGCGCCAGGTACTCCAGCAGGGTCTTGCCCCCGGCGGGACCGGTCTCGCTGACGTTCAGCGCGCCGAAGTCCGGGTGGGTGCGGCCGTCAGCGGGCGGGTGTCGAACGCGGCCGTCAGTGCCGCGAGCCCGCCCGGGACCAGCTCCCTGACCCAGTACTCCTTCGGCTGCCCGTGATACGCGAAATGCGAACTGCCCCGGGTCCGCCCGTACCCGGCTGTCTGCCCGGCCCAGGCGAACCCGCACGCCGCGTAGGTCGTGCCCGCATGGGCGGACGGGTCGGTAAATGACTCGACCACCGCCAGCCGCACCCCGAACACCCGCACGTGGTCGACCGGGAGGCGGCGCAGCATCGCGCTCAGCGCCCGCGACGCCGCGTGCGGTACCCCCTCGGCGGTCGGCAGCACGCACAAACGCTGGTTGCCGCAGATCCGCTCCAGCCTCTCGTCCCGCTGCACCGGGTTCCAGCCGATGAACTCATCCCGGGCCGGGACACGCCACGCCGCAGACCCGAACGTGCCCAGCACCACCGGCGTCCCCTCGTGCTCAGCGACGTACCGCAGCACCCGGCCCGACGCCGCCACCCCCAGGACGTGATGCTCGCGCATCAGCTCGTTGTACCAGCCCGTCTCCGCCTCGCTTACCAGGCGGACCTTCAGCTCAAAGCTCCCGTCATCAGCCACCCGTCTCACATATCACAGACCGCACCGGAAGTCCAGCCAGGTATCTAACCACAGGTCACAGCACGTACGCATCTACTTTGGCCCTTACCCTGGGCTGGTTCCTTGATCGGGCTTAGGCTCGGGGCGCTCACCACCTCCACCAGCAGGAGGGCCGGGAAGCAGCGGCGTGGTGACCCGGAGTACTTCCTCCGCGAACCTCCGTTGGGAAGCCAGCACCTGCTCGGCGAAGTCGTAACCGCTGGCAACGATAGCCTCAGGCTTAGGCAGCTTGTCCCCAAGCGGCACCTCGACCGCAGGCATCTTGGGGGTGAGAGATTGTACACTCTTTACCCAGATCTTAATCGCCTCAATGATGGCCTCCTGGCTCTCGCGCATGGTCTTCAGGAACTCTCCCTGCAGCTCCTGCGCAGGGGTGGTGCGTCTGTCAGTCATTCGTCCCCCCTCGGATCATCTTTAGGATTGATGCTGCTTTCCAGCCGGAAAAGATTGTTGTCAAGTGCAACAACATCCACTCATTATGAACTCACCTGCCGACGCAGATCACATTGACGGTGACCTTGGTGCTCTTCATAGCACAGGTCCCCTTCTAAAGAACGTCAAACTATTGTCATACTGGCGCCGTTAACGCGCGGGGCCGCCAGAGGCCTTCGTCCTGGACCTCATGGACCATGGACCCGTGATCATAAGCCGGGTTGTAAGCTCCCCGCAGTCACCCGCAGCGGGTCAGGTGCCCGGTGACCACCGGGATCCCCGAGGCGTCGCATGCGGCCCTGCGGGCCGTATCCCCTCAAGCCACGCGGAGCCGTCTCCCCCGACGATGCGGCAGGCTGGCTTCTTGCCGACCGGCAGCTTCTGGCTAGCCAAATTCGGTGCTGGCCGGACTCTAGCTAGGGCACGCCGCAGTTGTTCCGGGTCCAGGTGACGCGCCAGCCCGGCAAGAGCGCGCCCACGTTCGGATTCCCAGTCGATCGCGGCGGCTGCCGTGAGCGCGCGGTCGAGCTGGTCCGAGGTCAGGTGAGGTGCCTATAGCTTGCCGTTTAACCTCCCTGGCCCCTGTGGGCGCGGAGGTTTCTTTTTGTCCGGCCTGTCGCTATGGCAGCGGGCGGCCACCGCGTTGACATCGTCAAAGTGAGTTGACAGGCACCTGGCGATGGAGGCGGTGGCCGTGTCTTCCAGTATGACGCGGACCGGGGGTTGCGGCGGGGATCTGCCGGAAGCGGAGCGGGCGCGGCGTGTGCTGGCGGGGTTCCGCAGCGAGTTGTACCGGTGCTTAACGGCGCGGGCTGATGAGCTGTTCGAGATTACCGATGCGGTGCTGTGCGCGGACGGGCCGGTCAGGGTCCTGGCGGGGTTGTCGCTGGCCCCGGGGCACCGGCGGGGTCACGGCGCGGTCTATGACGCGCTGAACGCGGGCCGGGCCGATATCGCGCGGCTGCGGTGGGCGGTCGGGTGCCTGCCGCTGCCGGCCTGGCCGGACGGGCGGATCCGGCTGGCCGCCGATGTGTGCAACTGGCTGCGGCCCGAGGCGCGGACCAGCCCGGAGCGCTTGTTCTGCCATGTGCACGGGCGGGGGAAGAACGCCGGGCAGATGATCCCGGGGTGGCCGTACTCGTTCGTGGCCGCGCTGGGCCCGGGGGCCACCTCGCAGCCCGCGCCGCTGGACGCGGTCCGGCTCGGCCCGGACGATGATGACACCGAGGTGACCGCGGCCCAGCTGCGGGAGGTGACCGGGCGGCTGGCCGCGGCCGGGGCCTGGAAGGAGGGCGACCCGGACATCATCGTGGTCATGGATGCCGGGTATGACGTGACCCGGCTGGCCTGGCTGCTGGCGGACCTGCCCCTGGTGCTGTGCGCCCGGCTGCGGTCCAACCGGGTGTTCTACGGGGTGCCCGCGCCCAAGCCGCCCGGGATGGGCGGCCCGCCCCGCGAGCACGGCACCCCGGTCAGGTGCGATGACGAGAAGACCTGGGCCGCCCCCGCGATCACCGGCGAGGCCGGCACCAGCCGGTACGGCACCGTGCAGGTCGCGGCGTGGGACCGGATGCACCCCAAGCTGGCCAAGATCGGCGGCTGGGCACGCCACCCGGGCAAGATCCCCCTCATCGAGGGCACGCTGATCCAGCTGCGGCCCGCCCGGCTGCCCGGCTACCGCGAGCTGAAGCCGATGTGGCTGCGGGCCTCGGTCACCGGCGCCGGCGAGCCGGAGATCACCGTGCTGTGGCAGGCGTTCCTGCGCCGTTTCGACCTGGAGCACGCCTTCCGGTTCTTCAAGCAGGTGCTGGGCTGGGACGCCCCGCTGCTGCGTGACCCGGCGGCCGCCGACCGGTGGACCTGGCTGATCATCGCCGCCCTTACCGCCCAGCTGCGGCTCGCCCGCCCGCTCGCCGCGGACCTCCGCCTGCCCTGGCAGCGACCCCAGCCGCCCGGCACGATGACCCCGGCCCGGGTCCGCCGGGGATTCCGCTGCGTCCGCGACACAGTC
>JBKQQQ010000898.1:0-3309 GCA_052144275.1 Streptosporangiaceae bacterium | reverse complement strand
CGAGGGCGAGATCGACACCGTCGTGCTCGCCTTCACCGACATGCAGGGCCGGCTCCAGGGCAAGCGCCTTTCGGCGGAGTTCTTCCTGGACGAGGTGGCCGAACACTACTCCGAGGGCTGCAACTACCTGCTCGCCGTGGACGTGGACATGAACACGGTCGACGGGTACGCCATGTCGTCCTGGGACCGCGGCTACGGCGACTTCGTGATGGCACCGGACATGGCCACCCTGCGCCGGATCCCGTGGCACGACGGCACGGTCCTGGTGATCGCCGACCTGACCTGGCTGGACGGCGCGCCGGTGCTGGCCTCGCCGCGGCAGATCCTGGCGGCGCAGACAGCGAGGCTGGCCGAACGCGGCTGGGTGGCACTGGCCGGCACCGAGCTCGAGTTCGTCGTCTACCAGGACTCCTTCGAGCAGGCCGCGGCCAAGGACTACCGCGGCCTGGTCCCGGCCAACCAGTACAACGTGGACTACTCGATCCTGGGCACGTCCCGGATCGAGCCGCTGCTGCGCCGGATCAGGAACCAGATGGCCGGGGCCGGCCTGTACGTGGAGTCGGCCAAGGGCGAATGCAACCTCGGCCAGCACGAGATCGCGTTCCGCTACGCCGAGGCGGTGGCCACCTGCGACAACCACTCGATCTACAAGACCGGGGCGAAGGAGATCGCGGCCCAGGACGGGAACAGCATCACGTTCATGGCCAAGCCGAACGCCCGCGAGGGTAACTCCTGCCACATCCACCTCTCGTTGCGCGCCGCTGCGGACGGGGCTCCAGTGCTGGCCGGGGACGGGCCGCACGGCCTGTCCAAGCTCGGTGAGCACTTCCTGGCCGGCCAGCTCGCGGCCATGCGCGAGCTGGCCCTGTGCTACGCGCCCAACATCAACTCCTACAAGCGCTACGTCCCGGGTAGCTTCGCCCCCACGTCGGTTCGCTGGGGGCCGGACAACCGCACCTGCGCGCTGCGGCTGGTCGGGCACGGGTCCTCGCTGCGGGTGGAGAACCGGGTGCCGGGCGGCGACGTGAACCCGTACCTGGCGGTCACCGCGATGATCGCGGCCGGCCTGCACGGCATCGACCACGAGCTGCCCCTCGAGCCCCCGATGACCGGCAACGCCTACTCCGACACGTCCGCGCGGGTGCCGCACACCCTGCGCGACGCCCTGGACCTGTGGGAGAAGAGCGAGCTGGCCCGGGAATCGTTCGGCGCGGAGGTGGTGGAGCACTACGCCAACTACGCCCGGGTGGAGCTGACCGCCTACGACGCCGCGGTGACCGACTGGGAGCTGCGACGCTGCTTCGAGCGCCTGTAAACCGGGCGCCCCGTAAATCCGGGCGCGCGACGAGGATCTGTGAAGGGGTAACGGCAGGATGTCCCAGTTCACCGTGCTCAATCCCGCGACAGAGGAGCCGGTCACCACGGTGACCCAGGCCTCGGCCGCCGACGCCGACGAGGCGATCGCCCGCGCCGCGGCCGCCCAGGCCGCCTGGCGCGACGTCGCGCCCGGGGACCGCGCCCGGCTGCTGCGCTCGTTCGCCGCGGCCGTCGACGCGCACGTCTCGGAGTTGGCGGACCTCGAGGTCGCAGGCTCGGGCCATCCGGTCGGGCAGGCCCGCTGGGAGGCCGAACACGTCCGCGACGTGCTGCTGTACTACTCGGCCGCGCCGGAACGACTGTGCGGCCGACAGATCCCGGTACCCGGCGGGCTGAACATCACCTTCCACGAGCCGGTCGGCGTGGTCGGCCTTATCGTGCCGTGGAACTTCCCGATGCCGATCTTGTCCTGGGGCATGGCGCCGGCCCTGGCCGCGGGGAACACGGTGGTGGCCAAGCCTGCCGAGGCGACCCCGCTGACCGCGATGCGGATCGGCGAGCTCGCGCTGGAGGCGGGCCTGCCGGAGGGCGTGTTCCAGGTGCTGCCGGGCAAGGGCAGCGTGGTGGGGCAGCGGCTGGTCGACCATCCGTTGGTGCGCAAGATCGTGTTCACCGGGTCGACCGAGGTGGGGCAGCAGATCATGGCCGGCTGCGCGCGCCAGGTCAAGCGGCTCACGCTGGAACTCGGCGGCAAGAGCGCCAACATCGTCTTCGCCGACGCCGACCTCGAGCGGGCCGCGGCGACCGCCCCGTACGCGGTGTTCGACAACGCCGGGCAGGATTGCTGCGCCAGGTCCCGGATCCTGGTGCAGGACTCGGTGCTCGACCGGTTCATGGAACTGCTCGAGCCCGCGGTGCAGGGCGTCGCCGTCGGCGACCCCGCCTCGGCGGCGACCGAGATGGGACCGCTGATCTCGGCGGCGCACCGCGCGCACGTCGCGTCCTACGTGCCGTCCGGGGCGCCGGTAGCTATCCGCGGCCACGCGCCCTCGGGGCCGGGGTTCTGGTACCCGCCGACCGTGCTCGCCCCGGTACGCCCGGACGACCCGGCCTACACCGAGGAGGTGTTCGGCCCGGTGGTGACCGTAACCCCGTTCACCGACGAGGCGGACGCGGTGGCCATCGCCAACGACACGCCCTACGGCCTGTCTGGCTCGATCTGGACCTCGGACGTGGGCCGCGCGATCCGGGTGGCCCGCGCGGTGGAGAGCGGGAACCTGTCGGTGAACTCGCATTCTTCGGTGCGGTACTGGACGCCATTTGGCGGCTTCAAGCAGTCCGGCCTCGGCCGCGAGCTCGGGCCCGACGCCCCTGACGCGTTCACCGAGACCAAGAACGTCTTCATCGCGACGGCCCAGTGAGCGAGAGGTAGAGCACAATGAGGTTCGAGAGCAGGACCGTCGTCATCACCGGCGCGGGCAGCGGGATCGGGCTGGCCGCCGCGCGGCGGTTCGCGGCGGACGGCGCTCACGTGGTGGCGGTCGACATCGACGACGCAGCCGGCGAGAAGGCCGCGGCGGAGACTGGCGGCCTGTTCGTGCACGCCGACGTCACTTCTGAGGCGGACGTGGCGGCGGCCTTCCGGGCGGCGAAGGACACCTACGGCTCGGTCGACGTGGCGTTCAACAACGCCGGCATCTCACCGCCCGACGACGACTCGATCCTGGACACCTCGGTGGAGGCCTGGCGCCGCGTCCAGGAGGTCAACCTGACCTCGGTGTACCTGTGCTGCAAAGAAGCGATCGGCCACATGCGGGCGCAGGGCAAGGGGGCGATCGTGAACACCGCCTCGTTCGTCGCGGTCATGGGCTCGGCCACCTCGCAGATCTCCTACACCGCGTCCAAGGGCGGAGTGCTCGCCCTGTCCCGCGAGCTCGGGGTGCAGTTCGCCCGCGAGGGGATCCGGGTCAACGCGCTGTGCCCGGGGCCGGT
>JBKQQQ010000897.1:0-2888 GCA_052144275.1 Streptosporangiaceae bacterium | reverse complement strand
CGGCCTGGCCAGCTGTGCCGGGCGGGTGCAGGTGCCGGTGGCCCGGTGGCACCTGCTCCAGTATTCCGCGACGCACGCCTACGCCACCGGCCGGTACGCCGAGGCGGTACGGCTGGCCGGCGAGGCGCTTGAGGTCATGACCGACATGGGTCACCCGGCGGCGTTCGGCGGCTACGGCGCGGTCGTGTGCCCGATCGCGATGCACATCGGCTTCGAGGCCGCCTGCGTGCCGACGCTCCTGGCCGGGATCCCGCCGCGATTCTTGCCTGGGGGGTCGGATGCGGACGCCCCGGTGGTGAGCGTGCTCCCCGTCGTCAACCTGGCCCTGATGTGGCTGGAGCGGGGCGACCGCGACCAGGCGGCCAGGATGTACGAGCTGGCCCGCCCGGTCCGTTCATGGCGCCCGATTCCCTCGCTCCGGCTGATCGCCTGGGCGCAGGGGCTCGCGATGGCGATCGGCCTGGAGCGCACCGACGACGTCGCTTACCTTTCCGGGCAGTTCGAGCCGCTGCGCGGCCGGCACGTCGCCAGCGGCGCGGGCGCCGGCTCCTACCTTGGGCCGGTCGAGCTGCACCTGGGCAAGGCCGCCGCGGCGCTCGGCGCACTCGATGCGGCTGTCGCCGACCTGACCACGGCGGCCAGGATCAGCACCACGATCGGCGCGGCCGGCTTCGCGGTGGAGGCGTCGGTGGAGCTGGCCGCGGCGCTGGCCCGGCGCGGCACCCGGGCCGACACAGACCGGGCGCGCACCCTGCTGACCGCGGCGGCGCTGGATGCGCAGCGCCTCGGCATGACGCCGTTCTCCCAGCGGATCGAGGACCTGCGCGCCCGGCTGCCGGCCGGGCCGCCGTCGCTCAGCCCGCGCGAGCGGGAGGTCGCCCGGCTGGTCGGGCAGGGCCTGACCAACCGGCAGATCGCCGCCGCCCTGTACGTGTCCGAGCGCACCGCGCAGAACCACGTCCAGCACATCCTGGACAAGCTCGGCTTCGCCAACCGCAGCCAGATCGCGGTCTGGTCGAGCGCGTCGCCCGCGCCGCCCGCGCTGCCCGCGGAATGAGTACCGGGGGTGAGTAATTCGGTCGATGGCACGGCCGCGGCGGCGCCGTAACGTCCGTCCTGTCCGGTGACACGAATCCGAAAGGCAGGACACCATGACCTACGTTCACATCACCGCCGCGCCCGGCTACACGGTCGACGACTTCAACAAGGTCAACGCCAAGACCAACCCGCCCCAGGACCTCGACGGCCTGATCACCTGGGCGGCCGGGACGGACGCCCGCGGCCTGCAGGTAGTGGCCGTGTGGGAGTCGAAGGCACACGCGGACCGGTACGCGGCCGAGCAGCTGTTTCCGGCGTTCCAGGAGTTCGGCCTGGCGCCCGACATGATGGAGATGACTGACTACGACGCGGACGAGTTCTACCTCCGGTCGTAGGACGCTCCCAGTTCACGGGTCGGGGCGGACGCGGACCGCCCCGGCCTGACGGAGGCGCGTCGTAACAGCTAAAGCCACCCGGAGTCGCCGTTCGGGGCGGCCCGGACGGCGTCGCTCCTTATCGACTCAGGCGCGCCGATCACGTCGTTCTGGCGCACCAGGGCCGCGTGGGTGCCGGTTCCGCACAAGATGCGCTGTCGGTCGCCGACCTGGGCGTATTACGCCAGCTGAGCGGCGCTAACGGAAGCACCCGGGTGAACTGCCGTAGGTTCGTCCTATGACGGATGAACCTGCGAACGCTGGGCCGAAGGCCATGGGCTCACCGGCCAACATACTGGATCGACCCCTCACCGAGTTGAGCGTAGACGAGCTCATGGCGCTCAAGGCCGAGTTCGAGTCGCGCGGGATTCAGATTCACAACAGCGCTACCACCGAACAGATGGTGTTCGTCTTCATAGCCGGGAACTTCTCATCAGCGTTTATCCAGGCGCTGGGCCACCGCGCAGCAGGCGGCGCAGCGAAGTTGCCAAGGCGGGCGGCTGACCTCGTATGCAGGCATGTGCGGAAGAAGGGCCGGCCTGACGAGTACCGAATCGGCGTTGACGGCGGTTCAGCGGCGACAATCGTCATCACAGCGAAGACACCCGACGAGGCTCGGCTCGCGCTTCTCGACCTGGACATCACTGCTCCGGAGCTACACGGCAAGGAATTGCGCTGGGACCCGGCCACCGCGGCATGGCGCCCATCCACTGCGGGCCCTGACCGGTGAGCTGTCGATAGCAGATCTCCTGATTCTGACCCCATTGGCGTCCAGGTCGGCACACCAACGCTGACCACGGAGGGCGATCGAGTTCCCGCATCGACTCGCGCCCGGACCCGCCGATCTGGCGTTGACCAGGTCGTCCCGGCGCGGCCGACTGCGCCACGCAGACCTGGTTGATCTGCGCGTCTCCATGAAGCTGCGGCGCGCCTGCACCAGGGCACTGCCCAACGCGTCTCCACCGCGCCACCGGGACCGCGTCGACACGCGACAGATACGCCCGAACCCCGCCAGGGCAGCCGATCAACGAATACGCCTAACCCGCCCTGATCCATGCGAAACCAGCAGGTAACGTACCAAATCCCATTCTCGCAGGGACAGGATTCATCATGAAGTGGATAGCGACGAAGAGTCGCTAACTTGTCCACCTCGCACCTGCTTTGTTCCCTCAATAAGATTACCGGCCACTTTGCGCAGGAAGTTCGCCCGTGATCTGCGCCGAATTTCAGGGACGTTGTCCTCTAGTGTGCAACAGCTGCACGCACGATATTCGAAATAGGAAAACACAGCGTTTCCGCATCATCGGTCAGCTTCATCCCCCCACGTCGCCTGACCGCAGGCCGGCAGTCTGAACGAGCGCCTCTATGCAGAGCGGCAAAGGGAGGTCACGATGAGAAGACTAATTGTCCTGGCGC
>JBKQQQ010000896.1:0-5854 GCA_052144275.1 Streptosporangiaceae bacterium | reverse complement strand
CTTGCGGAAGTCCATCCCGGCCGCGCGCAGCTCGGTCTCGGTCAGGCCGGTGCCCCCGGCGGTCATCTCGAACACCTTGACCACGGCCGTGCCCTGGGTGCCCCGGTAGCCGCCGACATCCTCGCGGCCGGCGATCGTGTCGGCGGCGATCCGGCCTTCCCGGTTCGCCGGCCCGGCCAGCATCGACAGCACCGGCTCCCCGGTCAGCAAGTGAGCGGTCTCCACCGCGTCCCCGGCCGCGAGGATGTCCGGTGCCGAGGTACGCATCTGCGCATCGACCACGATGCCGCCGCGCGGCCCGATCTCGATACCGGCGTCACGGGCGAGGTCGACGTTGGGACGCGCCCCCGCCGCCATCACGACGACATCAGCCGCAACTGACGTTCCGTCGGACAGATCGACCACCAGCCCATCGCCCTCCCCCCGGCGAACCGCCTCGGCGGACGTGCCGAGCCGCAGGTCCACCTCGTTGGTGCGGACGTGGTAGTCCAGGATCCGCGTCATCTCCGGGTCCAGCCACGGCATCAGCCGCTCGGTCCGCTCGACCACGGTCGTCTCTAGCCTGCGTGCCCGGAACGCCTCGGTGAGCTCCAGCCCGATGTAGCTGCCGCCGACGATCACGGCGCTCTCGGCGTCCTTGTCCAGCTGGGCGATGATCCGGTCCATGTCGGGGATGTTGCGCAGCACGTACACCCGCGGGTCGTCGGCACCCGGGATCGGCGGCCGGACCGGTTCGGCTCCTGTGCACAGCACGAGCTTGTCGTAGGACTCCCGGTAGGTCCGCTCGTGCGCGAGATCGCGCACCTCGACTTCCTGGGCGTCACGGTCGATGCGGATCACGTCCTGCCCGGTCCGCACATCCAGCGCCAGGGCCCTGCCCAGGCTCTCCGGCGTCTGCAGCAGCAGGCTGTCCCGGTCCGGGATCGCCCCGCCGATGTGGTAGGGCAGGCCGCAGTTCGCGAACGACACGTAGTGGTCCCGCTCAAGTACCACGATCTCGGCTGACTCATCCAGCCGCCTCAGCCGCGCACCCGTCGAGGCCCCGGCCGCGACTCCCCCCACGATCACCGTCTTCATCTCATCACCCCTATCTGGCAGGACCACGCCCCACCATCTAGTGGGTACTCCGTGTGCTCGTGCCGGCGCATCACCCATCAGGGGATGAGACGCCGGGCGTCTCGAAGACCGGACATCTACATCAGGGCAACCTCAAAGCGCCGGATGGCAAGAACTCCGAGCGCCTGGGCCGGGGGGCGGCACGGCAGCGCCGCCCACAGGCGGAGCCGCAGCCCGGGCAACCCTGCACCTGCCTGTTAACGTGCCGAGAGCTGGCGTCCCGCATCAGGTGGGACGGGCAATCGGCCGGACCGGCTGCCTGGAATGACCCCCGGAAGGGTCAGGCGCAGACGTCGCGCTGGGCGAGAGCCTGTCAGGGCATGAAACTTAGGGATCATGACCAGGCCCGCCTGGTGGAAGCTCGCCGCGCTCAGCGATGTCAATCCGGCGGCGCGGAACCTCCTAGCCGCGGTGAACACGCGCTCTCCTTCTGTGTCCCCATCGCCCCGCCCAGCACGAGCGTCAACCCGGGAGGAGCCGGATATGGACCGCCATCAGTCCCGGTCAGGGTCGGGCCTCTCATATGTAGCTGATCCGGACGGGCGCGCACGAACCTTCGCTCACAAGTGGCGCCGCATGCACTCCGTCGCGGGATTGGGCCTGGGAAGCGTCGTTGTCACCCTCGTGTGGGCGATGACTCATCGGCCTGGTCAGGTGAAGCTTAGGGAAACGACCCCGATGCCGTGGGCGTTCGGAACTACCTGTGGGGAAAGACGATGAGCGATGCCGATGCCGAGCTGGGACCGGTCGACTACCTGGTGGTCGCGTTCCCGCGCCGGCTGGCCGCTGGTCATCTCGGCGAAGATCAGGGATCCTGCCGAGCACGCCTACTTTGACCAGCAGGTCCGGCCGCTACTCGGGCCGGGTGACGACATGCCGGCCGAGCAGCCGCTGACCGTCCGGCTGGACCTGATGCGCCATGCGGCCGCCTTGGTCAACCCGATCACCTGGCCAGAACCATTCGGCCTGGTGATGGCCGAGGCGCTAGCGGCCGCCACGCCGGTCCTGGCGTTCCCTAACGGCGCCGCACCCGAGATCATCGACCAGGGCCGGACCGGGTATCTGTGCCATGACGAGGAGGAGATGATCGCCGCAGTTGATCACGTGCACCAGATCGACCGCTGGCAGTGCCGTACCGTCGCGGAGCGGCGGTTCTCGCTCGCCCGGATGGCGGCCGACTATGAGCGGCTGTACCGGGCCCTCCTGGAACATCCCGGCCAGCCTTGCCCGGCGGTGAGGCTGCTGATGCCGTGCGCGGTCTCGGGCCTGGGGATTAGCTTTCCCAGTCTGTACCGTTGCGATCAACGCCAAGGGCTCATCTCCCCGGCCACCTGCGGTTCGGGGGCCTTCACGAGGCTCGTTAGGATCGCGGGGCGGCAGGAATTCCTATTCGCGGCGGCGCCCGATGCGCATCGTAGGGGCAATCCGCTCGCCCTTCACCCCGATCCCGATCCCCTGAAGAGGGGAGACAGGGTGGCAGCCACCGGAGGGACCATGAAGCAGAAAACCACGGCAGACACGGTCGGCGAGTTCTTCCGCGGGCTCGCTGAGCGCGGTCGTGAGCCGCTACTCCAGAACGTCTCCGGCACGCTGCGGTTCGACCTGGTCGACGGAGAGCGCGTGGAGCACTGGTACCTGACCATCACGAACGGCAACGTCGCCGTCTCGCACAAGGAGGCGGAGGCAGACGCCATCGTCCGGACCGGTAAAGCGCTCTTCGACGGCATGACTGCGGGCAAGGTGAACGCCATGGCCGCCGCGCTGCGCGGCGCGCTGGTGCCCCAAGGGAACCTCGCTCTCATCGTGTCGTTCCAGCGGCTCTTTCCCGGACCGGCCGCTTCGGGTGCGAAGGCCGGGCCGGGCAGCCGTGAGAGGAGCGCGAGATGACCGATGGCCTTGTCCGGATCCTGGAAGGGAACACGTTTGTCGTGAGCGACAAGCGTGGCGACATCGAGGCCTCGGCGACCGACCCGACGGGTCTGTTCTCTTTTGACACGCGATTCCTGTCGAAGTGGGTATTGACCGTCAACGGCCAGCGTCTGAACTCGCTGTCGACCGACGACCTCCACTACTTCGAGGCGCGTTTCTTCCTGGTCCCGGCAACCGGTACCGTCTACGTTGACGCCAAGCTCTCGGTGATCCGCGTTCGTGCCGTCGGCGACGGTTTCCACGAGGAGCTGAGCATCCTCAACCACGATGACAAGCTGGTCGAGCTGGCGGTTCGCATCGACGCCAGCAGCGATTTCGCCGACCTCTTCGAAGTGAAGGATGCGCTTAAGAAGAAGGGGACGTACCGGAACCGGATCGAACGGGGTCGCCTCGTCCTTGGCTACGAACGGGAAACCTACGAGCGCGCGACGCTCATCTCGGCCACGAAACCGGCGGAGATCGATGAAAACGGCCTGACGTTCAAGGTGCGTATCGAACCGCACGGGCAATGGACGACAGAACTTCAGGTTGTGACCGACATGGGCGCCCTGGGAGCGGCGCTGCCGGAAATCCGAGGGGGCCCCAGCATGGCGCGGGGCCTGGAGAAGTGGGTGGGGAAGGCGCCGCAGCTTGAGAGCAGCCTCGAATCTTTGAAGACGACCTACCAGCGCAGCATTGTCGACCTGGCGGCCCTGCGTTTCTCGCCCGCCCTCGCAGCAGGGGACACCCTGCCGGCCGCCGGCCTGCCGTGGTTCATGACGATGTTCGGTCGCGACAGCATCTTCACGAGCCTCCAGGCGCTGCCGTTCACGCCTGAACTCGCCGCAACGACGCTGCGCGTCCTGGGCACATGGCAGGGCTCTCGCGTCGATGACTTCCGCGACGAGGATCCGGGCCGCATCCTGCACGAGATGCGGTACGGCGAGATGACGGCCTTCGAGGAGCGTCCGCATTCGCCATACTACGGTAACGCCGACGCCACACCCCTGTACGTCGTGCTGATGGACGAGTACGAGCGCTGGACCGGCGACTCCAAGCTGGTCCGCGACTTCGAACCCCAGGCGCGGGCCGCACTGAACTGGATCGACGAGTACGCCGACTTGCAGGGCAACGGCTACGTCTCCTACAAGCGCCGGAACGAGGAGACCGGTCTGGAGAACCAGTGCTGGAAGGACTCCTGGGACTCGGTCTCCTATCACGACGGAACGCTGCCGGGCTTCCCCCGGGCCACCTGCGAGCTGCAGGGTTATGCATACGATGCCAAGGTTCGCGGCGCCCGGCTTGCCCGCCGTTTCTGGCGCGACGCGGAGTTCGCCGACAAGCTCGAGAAGGACGCGGCCGACCTCAAGCTGCGCTTCAACCGCGACTTTTGGATCGAGGATCGCGGCTACTTCGCCATAGCCCTCGACGCGGATGGCCGGCAGGTCGACTCCCTGACGTCGAACATCGGCCATCTGCTATGGAGCGGCATCGTCGAGAAATCCAAGGCGAGGACCATCGTCCGGCACCTCATGAGCGCGCCGCTGTTCTCCGGCTGGGGGGTGCGGACCCTGGCCGAAGGCGAAGGCCGCTACAACCCGATCGGTTACCACGTGGGTACGGTCTGGCCGTTCGACAACTCCTTCATCGCGTGGGGCCTGCGGAAATACGGCTTCAAGAAAGAAGCCGCACGCGTCGCCGAGGGCATCCTGAGCGCGGCGCAGTTCTTCGACGGGTGCCTGCCCGAGGCCTTCGGCGGGTACCCACGGCAGATGACAAAGTATCCCGTCCAGTACCCGACGGCCTGCAGCCCGCAGGCGTGGTCAACCGGGGCACCGCTCCTGCTGCTTCGCGCCGTCCTCGGCATGGAGCCCGTAGGGGACAACCTCGTAGTCGATCCGGCGCTGCCGATCAGTGTCGGCTGGCTGGAGCTCCTCGACATCCCGGGGCGATGGGGCCGGATCGACGCGTTCGGACGCGGCCGCGTCGACACCTCACGCCAGTATTCCTCCCAGGGGTAGCCTCCGCCAGCATCCAGCACCCTCTTCGCGGACCCAGGCCACGGCCGCAGTCAGGCTCGCGAGAAGGTCCCGCGCCCAGCAACGGGACACCGAGGCCGCCCTGGCCGGCCTCGGCCTGGCCCGGCTGGGCGACATACCCGGCCTGACCGCGACCGGGGCAGCGGCGCTGTGGCTCAGGCTTGTGCAGCGGTTCGCTGCTGGTCGACCTGGAGTTCGTGCACGCGCATCCGCTGTACCTCAAGCTCCTCGATCTTGAGCCGCCGGACGACCGCGCGTCCGATCGCCAGACGCCCGATCGCCAGGGCGCCGACGGCAGCGGCACCAACCGCCGCAGCCCTGATCGCGAGCGCGCCGACGGGAATCGCCCCAGGCCGTTGCGGGCCATGGCCACTGCTGACCGGGGGCACCACCCCCGATGGGGTGAGCTGCACCGGGCCATCATGTGCGGCTGGGCGCCGCCTGCCCCGCTGGTTGGGGATCGGTCGTCCGCGCATCATGCTGATCATGAGAAGCCTCTGCGCACCGAGAACAAACGCACTTCCCGCCCCGGGCCAGGCATCAACCCTTCGGAGTGATCACTGGGCACTCGCCACGGGCTGGCTGGGCGCGTGCGGCGAGAGCCGGGCTCCTTGGCAGGTGGGGCTGAGGGGTCATTCTTCTCACCCGTTCTTGGGTGATGCCAGTGATCCGCTCCGAGGTGGATGCTGAGTCTGCCAGGAGGAGTTCGAGCGCGAGAAGGCCAAGGTCCTGGCGGCCTGACCCGGTTCGAACCGTGACAGCATGTGCGGCCGGGTGGCCCGCAGGACCCG
>JBKQQQ010000895.1:0-10818 GCA_052144275.1 Streptosporangiaceae bacterium | reverse complement strand
GATCCCCGCGCGGGCGAGGTCCGCGGTCACCGGCAGTTGCGGCGGTTCGTCAGCCGCAACCTGTCCTGGCTGGCCGGCCTGCACGCCCGTACCGAGACCGTGGCCTGCACCGCGGCCGGCGGGCGGGCCGTAGTGGAGCTGCTCGCGCACCTGGACCACCAGGGGCGGGAGCTGGCGTGGCCGGTGGCGGTCGTCGCCGAATCCCCCGGCGAGTCATCGGTGGTGTTCCGCACCTACTGCAGCCAGTGGCCTGTCGACGAGCAGCGGCACCTGCGGCCGCCCGTGCTCGAGCCCGGGCCCGTCCGCCCCGGTGATGTCGCCGGCCGCTACCAGGACGGGCTGGCCGCTGGTGATACCGAAGCGGTGGTGGGCACCTTCGCGCCGGATGGGTACTTCCGCGGCCCCTTCGGCCCGCGTTACGCCCACCGCGGCACCGCTGAGCTCCGCTCGTTCTTCACCAGGTGCTTCAGCGCGGGCGGCGGCATCGGCCTGCAGCATTGCGCCGTGACCGATGACGGGGTGCGCTGCGCCCTGGAGTACAACTGCGTCCGCTGGGGCAGCCACGACCTGCCGCCGCAGGCGGGCCTCGGCGTCTACGAACGCGGCCCGGACGGGCTGCTGGCCGCGGCCCGCGTCTACGACGACGTCGTACCACCCGCCGGGCACTCCTGAGGCGGCTCCCCGGCCTGACCACCGCCGCCAGCGACCCGCAGCCGGGATGATGTCAGAACGCGTGGGAATGGGCCGGCCGGCCGGGACAAGCTGTTACCCGGCGAGCAGCGCCTGAGCACTGGTGTAGGTCGCCATCACCAGGCCCTCATGGGCGGGCAGGTGCAGGTCGCCGAACTTCTCCAGCGCCAGCAGGGTATCCGATGCCAGGAAGAGCGCACCGCCGGCGGCCGTCCGCGGCGAGCCGGTATCCAGCGCCGCCAGGGACATCGCGAGCAGTGCGGCGCTGTAGACGATGACCGGGATGCGGTCCTTGCCCGTGCGCTTCCACAGGTAGGCGTTCACCGCGCCGAACACTGCCACATGCGGCGCTGCCAGGGCTGGCCTGGCGCGCAGGCGGCCGCCGCCGGGGCGCTGGCGCAGGGCAATGATCCAGGCCACGTGGCCGGCCAGGAAACTCACCAGCCCCGCGGTAAAGGCGATCTCACTGCTGCCGAGCAGGGCCACATCGCCTGCGCCGCCGAGGGCGAGCGCCCGTTGCGCCGGGCGGTCGCGGCCCGCCATCAGCACCGGCATCAGCAACGGCTTGGTCAGCCAGCGCTGCCGATCGCGCCCTGTCGCCGCGAGAAGCGTGTCAGCAGCCGCAAGAGCCACGAAAACGACGGTTGAGCGACGGGCCACACCGCACCTCCCTGACTTTGCCCCGGTCAGGTAGAGGCGAGAGCCGACAGCCCAGCCTGAGCTACCTCCATGTCCTGGCTGTAATGGCCGCCGCTGACGCCGATCCCGCCGACCACCGCGTCCCCGACCTTGATCGGATACCCGCCGCCGAACACCACCAGGCGGTCAATCCCGGGAGCCGCGCCCATGGCCAGCGGCGGATCGTCCTTGACGAAGTCGTGCCACGCGTCGGTGGCCATGCCGAAGCCGACCGCTGTGTAGGCCTTGTCCTGGGCCACCTGGACAGACAGCAGGGCCGCGCCATCCATGCGGCTGAACGCCTTCAGCACCCCGCTGTCGTCCACGATCGCGATCACGAAGGGATGGCCCATCTCTGCCGCCTTCCGCTCCGCCGCCTCGATCATGGCCCTGGCCAGCTCGGTGGTCACGCTGGGCCGCTCAAATGTCGCTGCCATCTGCACCTCCGGTCCCCGGCCCCGGCACAGCCTTGACCGCGTACCGCTGTTCGGCCTCGCGCACCTGGGGCAGCCCGATAAAATCCACGAACTCCGCGAACGTGGGCAACTCGTGCATCGCCGCGGCGGGCGTGCCCGCCCGGGCGATCTCCTGCAGTATCCGCCGCATGGCCCCGGTCGCCGCCAGCAACGTGCCGATCGGGAAGATAACGATCCGGTATCCCAGCTCCTTCAGGTGGTCCAGGCTGATCGGCGGAGTCTTCCCCCCTTCCGCCCAGTTGAACAGCAGCGGCACGCCGGGAAAGGCCCTCACCGCCTCCTCGGCTTCTGCCTCACTGGTCAACGCCTCGATGAACAGCACGTCGGCCCCGGCCTCACGGTATATCCGCCCGCGCTGGAGGGATCGCTCCAGGCCCTCCACGGCCCGCGCGTCAGTCCGGGCGATGATCACGAACTCGGGCTGCGTGCGGGCCTCGACCGCCGCCCGGACCTTCTCCGCCATCTCCTCCGCGGGGATGACCAGCTTGCCCTCCATGTGCCCGCACTTCTTCGGGGCCACCTGATCCTCGATGTGGATCCCGGCGACCCCGGCCGCCTCGTAGGCCCCGACCGTACGGATCACGTTCAGCGGGTTGCCGTAGCCGGTGTCCGCGTCGGCGATGACCGGGATGTCCACGCAGGCCGCGATCCGCCCGGCGTTGCCGGCCATCTCGGTCATGGTCAGCAGGCCCACGTCCGGCCGCCCGATGAGCGCCGCCGAGGTCCCGAACCCGGTCATGTACACCGCCGGGAACCCGGCCTCCTCCACCAGCCGGGCAGACAGCGGATCGAACGCCCCGGGCGCCACGATGGTCTGGCCGGATTCCAGCAGGGCCCGCAGGCGGGCCGGCCCGCCCGGCCGCCGGGTAAGCCGGGCCGTCACCGGACGTCCCTCACTGGCCAGCCCCTCTCCCGGCAGGCACCACACCGCGCACATGCGACCACGGCTGCACTCTAGCCCTACAGCGCAGGCACAGCCAGGGTTCTACTGTGCCGCCCGCTGCCGGCCCAGCACGACCGCCGCCCGCTCGGCCTGGCCCGATCCGATCAGGCCCTCGGCCAGCAGTGGCCGCCACAGCTGGGCGTACATCCGGCTGCGGCCGTCCAGGGCCGCCTCGTCCTGCCAGGGACGCAGCGCGTCGGCCATGCCTAGGTAGTCACCGGCTGCCTGGCACACCAGGGTCCGGGCCGTCACCGCCGCCAGCTTCCCGGCCGCGACCGATGATTTCACCGAACGGCCCGTAGCGTTGCGCCTCGCCCGCCAGCAACTCCTCCGTCGGCCGGATCCTCCGGAGTACTGGATCGTGCTGGGGTATCTCATGCACGATGGCCGGCCGGTGACCGGTGCTGACGGGCGGCCGGTGCGGATAGCGGAGCCGTTGTGGGATCGCGCGACTCATGACGCGCTGGTCAAGGCGACGGCGCCGAAACGCGACGGAAGCCGCGCGCCGAAGGGCGCGCAACTGCTGTCGGATGCGGCGTTCTGCGGGGCGAGGCTTTATATCGCAGGCCGGGCCAACTCTATGCATGCTTACGGGTGTACTAATCGTCTATGCATGCTTACGGGTGTACTAATCGCCGCAAGGCCGCCGTACTCAATACTGAGCTTGGAACAGGGGCCAGATGCGGGCGGACTCGGCGGGCCTGGGCGGACGTCCCTTCTTGGCAAGGCGGGAAGAGCCGTCGTCCCGGCCATGGCGGTGGGCAAGGATGGGAGGGATGGAGGCTCACCGCCACGCTGGTGCCCGGTTCCGGCCCGGTGCGCGACTGGTTCTTCCGGGAGTCATAGCCAAAGATTGCGTTCCTGCAGGGAGATCCCATGAAGAAGTGGCCTCTGGCGTGGGCCGCCGCCGGGCTGACGCTCACCTGGCTCACGCGCAGGTTCTCCTCGCCGGCCCTGCCGGACCCCGGCCCGTTGCCGGCGTCCATCCCCATTCCCGATGCCGAGCCGCCCGAGGACATGGAGCTGATCGCCGTGCCGACCGGGGTCAACAACCGGGTGGCCGCGTACGCCTACCGCGGCGGCTCGGTCTTCGACCGGCGGGACTTCTATATCGGCGCGGCGCTCATCAAGCACCCCCGGGGCGACCTCCTGGTCGACGCCGGCTTCGGCCGTGACATCGCCCGGCAGTTCGCTACCATGCCGCGCTACTTCCAGGCCATCACCAGATACCAGTTGTGGAAGCCGGCCGCCGGCCAGCTGGAAGCGGCCGGCTACGACTTCGGCCGGCTCAAGGCCATCCTGCTGACCCATGCGCACTGGGACCACATGAGCGGCATGCCCGACTTCCCCGGCCTGCCGATCATGGTCACGGCCCGGGACAAGGCATTCTTCGACAAATCGCAGGCCCTCGGGCACGTCGGTCCCCCGAGCTTCGGCCCCCCGTTCACCGAAACCCCGTTCAACTGGCAGGTCTTCGACTTCGAGGGAGGACCGTACCTCGGCTTCGCCCGCAGCCACGACGTCCACGGCGACGGGTCAGTCGTCTGCGTGCCCGCACCAGGCCACACACCAGGCAGCATCATCATCTTCATCACCCTCCCGCGGAACGTGCGGTACGCCCTGGTCGGTGACCTGGTATGGCAGCGCGAAGGACTGACACGGCGCGTCGAGCGGCCCTGGCTGATGAAGCTCCTGGGCGACACTGACCCCGAAGGGACCCGCCAGAACCTGCTCAAGATGGTTTCGGTGATGCAGCGCATCCCGGAGATGATCGTCGTCCCGTCCCACGACCAGCGGGCTTACGCCGAGATGGCCAGGCTCCCCAACGTCACGACCAAGGGCCTGCTCCTGTAACGGCTAACAAGCTCCATGGGCCGACAGTGACCCTGGACGACGATGTCGCTACGGACGCGACGAAGTAGACGACGCCCAGCCGGTGCGGTTAACGTGCGTTTAGAGGAAGTAGCCGCCCAGTTAGTCTTCGCACATCCGCGAAGTATTCACGCATCCGCGCAGCGTTCGGTATAGACGGATCGATGTCCGCCGGACGGGCGGCCCTAGGGGCCGACCCGGCGCGGCGCGGCTCGCAGCCGACGCTGTACCGCCTTGCCGATCTCACCGCTGCAGGAGCAACACTGCGAGACAGCCGGCGAGCGTAGCCTGTCGCCGTGGGAAGAACCCTGCGGCTCGCGGTGGCGCAGACCATGGTCCCCGAAGACCCTACTGATCCGGGCACACTACGTGAGAGCGGGGCACAGATCCGCTCTAGCCTGCTGCCTGGTATCACCGTCACTGCGACAGGGGTTCGAGGGCAAACACGCCGTATCCGAAAGCCCTGGTTTGCACGCGCGAGTACGCCATGTCGACCCGGAATCCTGCCACGCCGCGGTCGAGCCAGTACGCCATGATCTGGCACAGGGCGTCCCGGTTGGCTTGCGGTCCGGGCGCATCGGCCGGCTGCCGCCATGGTTCGGCGTCATCCGCACGTGCGTAGCCGAAGTTCAGGGCGGGCTGTTCGTCGAAGAAGTTCTTCAGGTAGTACCCGGGCCGGTTCCCCGGGGAGGGGACGAAGCCGGGTCCGGGCCGGTCCGACCAGATGTACCGGTCGTCTTCGGTGTCGTTGGCCGAGGCGTGGAACCAGGGGTGACGGGCCGAGGTGTGGCCTGCGACCAGGTCGAGCAGGACCCGGATGCCGCGCCGCCTGGCTTCGGCGATGAAGGCCGCCATGTCTTCGTTCGTCCCGTACCGCGGCGCGATCGTGAGGTAGTCCGCGACGTCATACCCAGCGTCGCGGAACGGCGAAGCGAAGCACGGGTTGAACCAGATCGCGTCGATCCCGAGCCATTCGAGGTGGTCCAGGTGCGCGATCGCGCCGTTGAGGTCGCCGATCCCGTCGCCGTCACTGTCGGCGAACGAGGGCATGAAGATCTGGTAGATCACACTGTCCCGGAGCCATCCGGTCCCCGCCATGTCAGGATTCCTCTCCATCGGTGCCCGCGCCGGCGGCGTCCTCCACCCCCAGCACCCGCCAGGAGCGCTCCAGGCAATCCAGCAGGCAGCCCATCCGCGTCGACGTGACCGGCGCCAGCCCGCCGCCAGCACCCGTCACGATGTCGGCAACATCCGCGATCACGTCGGCCCGTGCCGGCCGCTAGCTTGCTTCCTTCGGGAGGAAGATCCCCAGAGGTTGCGCGATGAGGCGGGTGACCGCGCCGTTGTCGTCGAGTTCGAACTCCGCCGTGACGGCGGGCCGGTCCTTCACGCCGAAGCGCAGGCCGCCGATGGGCTCTAGGTCGAGGGGCGGGCTGCCGGGCGGGGTGACGGTGAGCGTGCGCTCGCCGCGCAAGGCGACCGTGACCTCGATCGGGCCCATGGCGTAGGTGCCGCACAGCCGGCGCAGCACCTCGGGGCCCCGCGTGTCCGGGCGCCTGTCGAAGCGCAGCGGTTCGACCAGCGGCTCGAACTGGACGGTGAGGGCGTTGACGTCGCCGTCAGGGCCGGACAGGAACGTGAGCGGGAAGACCATCGGCTGGTCGGTCAACTCGTGCCACTCAAGGTCGAACGTCTCGTAATGCCGGTGGGCCAGGCTCAGGTCCATGGTGCCAAGGGACGGCTCGAGCGCGTCTCCGTTGAGGGCGATGGCGAGGGTCCCGTAGCCCGGGTGCTCGTACTCGCCGGCGTAGGCGGCCAGCGGGCGGGCCGGCGGAGCGCCGGAGACGACCCGGCGGACGGCCTTGGCCTCGCGGACCCCGGCCATCCCCGCGTCGAAGCGCGGCTTGAGGAAACTGAACACATCCAGCGGCTCAGCCCCGAGCAGCTCATCGAGTACCCGGCACGCGACGACGAGGTCCATCCCGCTGGAGGAGGTGTTCGTCATCACGGCGACGCCGATCCCGTCGTCTGGCAGCAGCATGCACTGGGTGAGGAACCCGTCGATGCCGCCGTTGTGCCAGACGAGCCGGCGGTCCCGGTAGCGGCCGATCACCCAGCCCAGCCCGTAGGCGTAATGGGTGAGCCCGGGAAGATCCGGGAGGTTCGCCAGCATGTGCGGCGCGTGCTGCCTCTCCAGCGTGGCCGGCGATATCACGGGCTTGCCGTCCAGTTCCCCGCCGGCCAGCTGAACCAGGAGCCACCGGGCCATGTCAGCGGCGCTGGAGTTGATCGCGCCGGCGGGCGCCGTCGCCGGCAGCGGCCGCTGCGGCACGGGCACGATGACGCCGTCCCGGCGCGTGTACGCGGCGGCGTGGTCGTCGTCCGCGAGCATCTCATCCACCGACAGGTTCGTGCGGCGCATCCCCAGCGGCCCAAGCAGCCTGCCGCGCACGAAGTCCTCCCACGGGACGCCAGCGAGGGCCTCCACCACGTGCCCGGCGACCAGGTACCCGAGGTTGCAGTACTGGAACTCCTGGCGCAGGTCCCTGCTCAGCGGCAGGAACCGCAAGGACCGGACGATCTCGGCGCGAGACCTGCCGGGTTGTCCGACCCAGGTCAGGTCGTGCCCGGGCAGCCCGGACCGGTGCGACAGCAGGTCCACGATCGTCAGGCGGTCGCTCGCGATGGGATCGTGCAGCCGGACGCCGGGCACGTAATCCCGCAGCGGCCGGTCCCATTCCAGCAGTCCCTCATCGACGAGGGCGCCAACGGTCGTCGCGGTGAACGCCTTGGTCGTGGACCCGATGGCGAACAGCGTCTCCTGGGTAACCGGCAGGCCCGCCTCCCGGTCCCGCAGCCCCCACCCGCCGGCCAGCTCAACCCGCCCGCCCCGGACGGCGGCAACCGCGCACCCGGGAACCTCCCACGCGGCAAGCTGCTCAACAACAAACCGCTCAACGCTCTCCATGCCAGCTCCTTTCCATTTCGAGTACGTATACGACCCCGGGCACTCGGTCGGCCGCGCAGGCGGTATCGCCCGCGCGGCCGGCCGTGCGGTGCTCAGGCGGCCGAGCGGATCAGCGTGGCGTTCGTCGGCTCGACGGGGACCAGCCGGTTGGTCAGCACAACGCCGGTGCGGCCCGTGCTCGGGCGCGTGATCAGCGAGGCCGACGAACCCGGCCCGCCCCCGTTGTGGCCGGCGGCATCCATCGGGCGCCGCAGCAGCCAGCCGAGCCCGATCTCCGCGGCTGAGTCATACTGCGTGGCCTGCGGGCGCAGCGCCTGCTCGGCGAGTTCCCCGGGCAGCAGCGTCCGCCAGCCGGATCCGAAGCGAACCAGGTCCGGCCCGGTCGACCACAGCCCGCCCGCGCTCTGGAGCGCGAACATCGGCAGCGGCTCGGGCGCGAACGAGCCGTCCCGCGTGAGCTGGTAGCCGCGCGCCGCGTCCGGCGAGACCGGGGCCTGCGTCGGGAACCACGAGTCGGCCATGCCGAGCGGTTCGAGGACGAGCCGGGTCGCCGCCTGTGCGAACGAGGTTCCGGTGAGGTCGGTGATGAGCTGCCCGAGCACCGCGTAGCCGCCGTGGCTGTAAGCGAACTCACCGCGCGGGCCTGAGCAGCCGGCAACCGGCCCGAGCACCTCGGCGACGTCCGCCACCGCCTCGGCCCACACCGACGGCGGGCTGTCGACGCCGCCCGTGTGTGAGAGCAGCAGATCCGCGACCTTCGCGCGCAGATGAAGGGAGCCGGCGTCGATGAGAACCAGGTCCTCGCGCAGCTTAGACGCTACGCCCCCCAGGATCGCGGCCATCGTCTTGGGCGGCACGAGGGTCAGGAGGTGTTCGGTGACGTGTTCGCTCAGCTCGTCGCGGGAGGGTGCGGTCCATCCCGGCGCGTCGGCCTCGCCGTAGCGGCCGAAGACCCAGCGCACCTGCGCGAGCGCATGGCCATGTTCGGCCTCGGCGGCGGCGATGTGCTCCTTGAGCACGGCCCAGCTGCTCATCCCGTGCTCACGGGCGACGGCCAGCTGGGCGTCGTGAAGGGTGGTGAACTCTCCTGCGGCCAGCCGCCGCTTCGCCTCGAGCTTGAGGTGACGCAGGCTCGGACGGTCCGGGAGGTCACGGAAGTCGTCGTGGGCAGCAGCCCTTGACTGATCGGGCACGGCAGTCCTTCCTCGGCGCCCGCGGGTCCGCGTTCATCGGGCTGGAAAGACGTACCTACGCATGTAATCGCTCGAAACCGGTGAGCTTGAAGCTCTGCCCGCAGACCCAGGTGCGGCCGACACCGCCACCGACAAGCCTACCCGGCAACCCCGCCCAGGCACGACCCGAGTTCACCCCAAGGCGATCACCGCGCCCACCACAAGGTCCCGCCCAGCCGGGTTAAACACGATCCCGCGGTGAACCGACCTCTCAGGCCCGGAAGGAGAGGTGCTGCCCGCTCGGTCGCCTTCAGCCCGGTCAGCAGCTCCGCCAGGCCGTCGACAAGCTCGGCCTGCCGCGTCCAGCACAGCGCCGCCAGCAGCGCGTACCGCACCTGCTCCGGGCAGTCGGCGAAGTCCGAGGGATACATCCGGGCCGCCCGCGCCCGCCACGCCGCCACGATCCGGTCAGAGGCGCCGCCGAACACCGCCCCGTCCAGCCCGAGCGCCCGCACCGTCGACAGCTTGCCTATCTCGGCCAGCAGCGTGTCCAGCCCCAGCGGCCGGCGCTGCCGGCACCGAGATCCATATAGGAGAAATCCTTCGAGGTGGATCTGTCGTAGCTCGCTAGGACAACGGCCAGGTCGTGGAGGAGAATCTGTGGTACGACCTGGCCGGGCTCACGGACCAGGCCGGCCCTGGCCGCTGACTCCAGCCGGATCGGGCGCGAAGGCGTTGCTCACAGGGAGCTGAAACGCGGCATGGCTGGCTCAGGATCGGCTTCGTCGACTTGGGCGCCGTTGCGTATCGGGCTGTTCCGGACGCTGTGGATCGCGGCGCTGGTCAGCAACGTGGGCACCTGGATGCAGACCGTGGGCGCCCAGTGGCTGCTGGTCCATGACGCTCACGCGGCCATCCTCGTCTCGCTCGTGCAGACCGCTGATACGCTGCCCGCTGTCCTGTTCGCGCTGGTGGCCGGCGTGCTTGCGGACATTTTCGACCGGGTCAAGCTGCTCGTCGCGGTTCTGGCCGGGATGACCGCGGCCGGCGCGGCGCTCACCGCGCTGACCGCCGCGGACCGGATGCCGCCGGCGCTGCTGCTCATGTTTACCTTCGTGCTGGGCACCGGCGCCATCCTGGTCACGCCCGCCTACCAGTCGCTGGTGCCCGACATGGTCCCGCGCCCGCAGGTGCCTGCCGCCTCGGCGCTCGGCTCGATCAGCATCAACCTGGCCCGCGCCATCGGCCCGGCGATCGCCGGGCTGCTGGTCGCCCGGATCGGGGTTGCCGCCGTATTCGCGCTGAACACGGCGACGTTCCTGCTTTACGCGATCGTGGTGGCGTGCCATCCCCAGCTGGGCGGGACTCCGCAGTCTCCCGAGCGATTCATCCCGGGGCTGCGGGCCGGCGGCCGGTACGTGCGCCATGCACCCGTCGTGCGGCGCATCCTGCTGCGCGCGGCCCTGTTCCTGGTACCGGGCAGTTCGCTGTGGGCACTGCTCCCCTTGATCGCAACCAGTCGGCTCGGACTGGGGTCGGGGGGCTACGGCGTGCTGCTCGGCGCCCTGGGAGTCGGCGCCATCGGCGGCGCGTTCATCCTGCCGCAGATCCGGGCCAGGCTCTCCGCCGACGCCCTGGTGGCCGTCGCGAGCCTGACCTACGCGGCAGCACTGGCCGCGGTGGCGCTGTCGCGCAGCCTCGCGCTCACCATCGTGGTGCTGCTGCCGGCCGGTATTGCCTGGATAGCCTTCCTGTCCAACGTCAACGCCGCGCTGCAGCTCTTCCTGCCCAGGTGGGTACGCGCCCGCGGCCTGTCGGCCTATCAGATGGTCCTGTTCGGTGCCCAGGCAGCCGGGGCCGCGATCTGGGGAGTCGTCGCCGGGGCTGCCGGGTTGGTGCCCGCCTTCCTGATCTCCGCCGCCGTCATGGCCGCCGGCGCGGCCACGATCTGGTTCTGGCCGTTCTACCAGATCGCAGACATGGACCGGAGCCTGGTCCGCTGGCCCGAGCCGCAGCTGC
>JBKQQQ010000894.1:0-9250 GCA_052144275.1 Streptosporangiaceae bacterium | reverse complement strand
AGGCCGCCACGCGAAGTCTCCTTGTACTTGTCCAGCATGTCGCGTCCGGTGACGCGCATCGTGTTGATGGCTTTGTCGAGGGAAACGAAGTGGCGCCCGTCACCGCGCAGGGCGAGGCGGGCCGCGTGGATCGCGGTAATCGAGGCGACCGCGTTCCGCTCGATGCACGGAACCTGGACCAGGCCGCCGATCGGGTCGCAGGTCAGCCCGAGGTTGTGCTCGATACCAATCTCCGCGGCGTTCTCCACCTGCTCGGGCGTACCGCCGAGCACCTCGGCCAGCGCCCCGGCCGCCATCGAGCAGGCCGATCCGACCTCGCCCTGGCAGCCGACCTCGGCGCCGGAGATGGACGCGTTCTCCTTGAACAAGGTGCCGATGGCCGCCGCCGTCAGCAGGAACCGCGTCACGCCTGCCTCGGACGCGCCGGGAACGAACCGGTCGTAGTAATGCAGCACGGCCGGGATGATGCCGGCCGCCCCGTTGGTGGGTGCGGTGACGACCCGGCCGCCGGCCGCGTTCTCCTCGTTGACGGCGAGCGCGTACAGCGTCACCCAGTCCATGGCCCGCAGCGGGTCATCGCCACTCCGCTCGCAGGTGAGCTGCCGGAACAGGCGCGGCGCGCGGCGCGGAACCTTCAGGCCGCCGGGCAGCAGGCCGTCGGTGCCGCAGCCACGCTCGACGCAGGCCCGCATGACCTGCCACAGCTCGAGCAGGGCCGCCCGGACCTGCTCGGCCGTCCGGCCGAGCGCCTTCTCGTTCTCGAGCATGATCCCGGAAATGGGCAGGCCGCTGGACCTGGTGTGGGCGAGCAGTTCCTCGCCGGTCGTGAACGGATAGGGCAGATCCGGGCCGTCCGGCCGCGCCGGTGCCGATCCGGCGGCCGTCTGGCCGGCCGTCTGGCTGGCCGTCTCGTCGGCCACGAAGCCGCCGCCGATCGAGTAGTAAGCGCGCTCGCGGATGGCCGCGCCTGCGCCGTCGTAGGCGGTGAACCGCATGCCGTTCGGGTGGTAGCCGAGCTTCTTCCGGCGATTGAATTCCAGGTGCTCGCCCACGGTGAAGGCGATCTCGTGCTCGCCGAGCAGCCGCACGGTCCCGCGGCGCCGGATGGCCTCCAGACGGGCCGGGACCGCGTCCACGTCGACGGTGGCCGGCCGTTCCCCCTCGAGCCCGAGCAGGACGGCCTTGTCGCTGCCGTGCCCCGGCCCGGTCAGGCCGAGCGAACCGTACAGGGACACCCGCACCGTTCGCACCTGTGGCATCAGGCCGTCGTCCCGAAGGCCCCCGGCGAACATCCCGGCCGCCTTCATCGGCCCGACCGTGTGCGAGCTCGACGGGCCGATGCCCACCTTGAACAGGTCAAAGACGCTGATCGTCATGGCTGCGCTCCACCTTGAGACTTAGTGGAAGACTACGGTGCGGTCGTCGTTGAGCAGCACCCGGTGCTCCGCGTGCCAGGTCACCGCCCGGGCCAGGACCTGCGCCTCGACGTCACGGCCGGCCTCGGCCAGACGCTCGGGTGAGAGCGTGTGGTCCACCCGGATGACGTCCTGCTCGATGATCGGGCCTTCGTCAAGATCCGGTGTCACGTAGTGCGCGGTCGCGCCGACCAGCTTGACGCCGCGGGTGTGCGCCTGATGGTAGGGCTTGGCGCCCTTGAAGCTCGGCAGGAAGGAGTGATGGATGTTGATCATCCGGCCCTCCACCCGTTTGCATACGTCGCCGGACAGGATCTGCATGTAACGGGCGAGCACGATGAGGTCGGCGCCGGTGTCGCCGATGACCTCGAGCAGCTGGGCCTCGGCCGTGGCTTTGGTCCCGGGTGTCACCGGGATGTGGTGAAACGGGATGCGGTAGGAAGCGGCCAGCTCACCGAAGTCATCGTGGTTGGACGCCACGCCGACGACATCGACGGGCAGCGAACCCGTCTTCCAGCGGAACAGCAGGTCGTTCAGGCAGTGGCCGAGCCGGGAGACCATGATCAGGGTGCGGACCCGTGCCGCCCGGTCGTGCAGCTGCCAGGCCATGTGGAACGCCTCGGCCACCCAGGAAAAGCCGCGCTCGAGGTCGGCCAGCGGCCGGCCAGGCGGCGGCAGGCAGAAGTGCACCCGCATGAAGAACCGGCCGTCCGGGCTTTCCCCGTACTGCTGGCTGGCCAGGATGTTCGCCGAATGCTGGACGAGGAAGCTGGACACCGCGTACACGATCCCGGGCTTGTCCGGGCAGGACAGCGTGAGCACGTACTCCCGACCCGGATCCGCGCCCATCGCCCACCTTGCTGTTGCATATAAAGCAACTAACTTCTCTATACGCAACAATGATGCGTCTCCGGCTCGTTTCCAGTCAAGCGAGCTGGCCTGGCGGGCCGCCCGAATGGCGTCGGTGGGCCCCTGGGTACCTTCTTGCGTACCCTGTGCGCCACCGACTCCGGGCGCGGCGGGGCGGCGAGTCGCGACGCGGCGGTAGTGTTGCGCTATGAGCAACAGTGGGGCGAGTCCGCGGGCGCCGGAGGGTCGGGAGGACGTTCTCGGGTCGCGGCCAGAGCGAGGACGGGAAGATTCGGGGCCGGTGCAGTCGGTGGACCGGGCGGTGGCCATCCTGGAGATCCTGGCCCGGGACGGGGAGGCCGGGGTCACCGAGGTCGCGCGTGAGCTTGACGTGCACAAGTCGACCGCGTCGCGGCTGCTCGCCGCGCTGGACCGACGGGAGCTCGTGGCCCAGGACACGGCGCGGGGGAAGTTCCGGCTCGGGGTGGGCATCGTGCGGCTCGCCGGGGCGGTGAGCCAGAAGCTCGACCTGGTACAGGAAAGCCGGCCGGTCTGCCGGGCGCTGGCCCAGGAGGTGGGCGAGACCGTCAACCTGGCCATCTTGTCCGGCCGCGACGCGCTCTACCTGGACCAGGTGGCGGGCCCGGCGGCGCTCTCCCCGCACAACTGGGCCGGGCAGCGCATCCCGCTGCACGCGACCTCGGACGGCAAGGTCCTGCTGGCCTACCTGCCCGAGGCCGAACTCACCGCATGCCTCGCGCCGCCGCTGGCCCGCTTCACCGACCGCACGATCACCGCCGTGGCCGAGTTCGGTGACCTGCTGGCCGAGGTGCGGCGGCGCGGCGTCGCCACCGCGGTGGAGGAGCTCGAGGCCGGGCTGACCGCCATTGCGGCGCCGGTCCGCAACGCCGAGGGAAACGTGATCGCCTCGATCAGCGCTTCGGGCCCGAGCTTCCGCATCCCGGCCGACCGCATCCCCATCCTGGCCGTCGCGGTCCGCCGGGCCGCCGCCGAGGTCTCCCGCCGCCTCGGGTGGCTCGAACGCTAGCGTCCGGCGGCTGTGCTGAGCGGTGGCGCGGTGGCGGGCGGTGGAGGGGCTAGTCGCCTAGCTCGCGGCGGCGGCGCGTTACGAAGTCGTCGAGCTCGGCCCGGATCGCGTCGTCCAGCGGCGGCGGTGAGAACGAGTCGAGCTTCGCCCGCCAGATCTCGCCGGCCCGGGCGGCGGTGTCCTTGCCGCCCAGCTTCAGCCAGCGCTCGAAGTTGGCGGTAGAAGAGAGCAGCGGGCGGTAGAAGCACTCGCGGAACCGCTCCATCGTGTGCTCCGCGCCCAGGAAGTGCCCGCCGTGGCCCACCTCGGTGTGCGCGCCGAACGCGAGCGATTCCTCGGTGATCTCCAGCGGCGTGAACTCCACCCGGAGCATGCGGAGCAGCTCGATGTCGATGATGAACTTCTCGTAGCAGCTGACCAGCCCGCCCTCCAGCCAGCCGGCCGCGTGCATGACGAAGTTGGCGCCGGCCAGGAAGGTCGGCAGCAGCGTCATCAGCGCCTCGTAGGCGGACTGCGCGTCCGCGGTCTGACTGGAGTTCAGCGCGCCCCCGGTCCGGAACGGCAGCCCGTAGTGCCGAGCCAGCTGGCCGGTGCACAGCAGGCCGATAGCCGATTCCGGTGTCCCGAACGACGGCGACCCGGACTGCATGTCGATGTTGGACAGGAACGAGCCGAAGATCACCGGGCAGCCCGGCCGGATCAGCTGGGCCAGCGCGATGCCGGCCAGCGCCTCGGCCAGCTGCTGCGCCAGCGCGGCCGGGATGGTCACCGGGGACATCGCCCCCATCAGCAGGAACGGTGTCAGGACCACCGGCTGGGCCGCCGCACAGTACTCGAACTGGGCGTCCAGCATCCGGTCGTCCCAGCGCAACGGCGAGTTGCAGTTGATCAGCGAGATCGTGGCCGGCGTCTGCTCGATCGCCGAACGGCCGCCGAACAAGATCTCGGTCATCTTGATGGTGTCGGCGGCGTTCGGCCCGGATACCACGTTGCCCATGTAGATCTTGTCGGTCAGCGTCTGCAGGGCGTAGATCATGTCCAGGTGCCTGGAGTCGAGCGGCGCGTCGTTCGGCTCGCAGATCACCCCGCCGGCCGAGTCCAGCTCGTCATAGGCCTGCGACAGCATAGCCAGCTGGCGGAAGTCGTTCAGGGTGGCCTCCCGGCGCACGTCGCCCTCGCGCACGAACGGGCAGCCGTAGACCGAGCTGAACACCATGTGATCGCCGCCGATGTGCACGTTATGGGCCGGGTTGCGGGCCTGCACGTCGAACTGGCGGGGCGCCTTCGCCACCTGCTCGAGCACGAACTCCGGGTCGAGCTTCACCACGTCGCCGTCCACCTGCTGGCCCGCCTTGGCGAACAACTCGACCGCCTCCGGCTTGGCGAACTGGATGCCGATCTCGGACACGATCCGGCGCCAGCCGCGGTCGAGGACCGCGATCGAGTCGGCGGAGAGGATCTCGTACCTCGGCATCGTGTTGACGAACATCGACTTTCACCGTGCTTTCGCGAGCGGGGTCCTGGGTGCGTCCGGGAGCAACTTGACCGATTTTAGACCGGCCCTTACGATCACATAGTAGAACTAGGTCCCATAAAGTGGAACCTGTGTCGCAGGAATGGAACCGCCGGGTGAGGAAGCCCAGGGTGAGGAAACTCCGAATGAGGAAGCAGAGATGAGCAACCAGAACGGCACGCAGGCCGTGGACCGTGCGGCCCGCCTGCTCTCGGAGGTTGTGCACTCGGCGGACCCGATGACGTTCACCGGGCTGAGCGCGGCCACCGGGCTGGCCAAATCGACCACGTCCCGGCTGCTGCTCGCGCTGGAGCGCAACGGGCTGGTCAGGCGCGACGACCACGGCCGGTTCCTGCCCGGCGAGATGTTCGTCAGCTTCGCCTGGCGGGGCGGCGCGGAGGCCGGCCTGGTCGCGGTGGCCCAGCCGTTCCTCGAGCGGCTCGGCAAGGCGACCGGCGAGACGATCAACCTCGGGGTGGCCAGCAACGGGATGGTCGAGCAGATCGCCCAGGTGGACAGCACCTACATGATCGGCGGCACCAACTGGGTCGGCCTGTCCGTGCCGCTGCACTGCTCCGCGCTCGGCAAGGTGCTGCTTGCCTACGGCGCGGCCCAGCTGCCGCCGGGGAGACTGGAGCAGCGCACAGATAAGACGATCGCCAGCGAAGCCGCGCTGCGCACCGACCTGGCCACCGTGCGGGCCCGCGGCTACGCGGTGACCGACGAGGAACTCGAACCCGGCCTGACCGCGGTGGCGACCCCCATCCGCGGCTACGACGGCGCTGTGGTCGCGGCGCTCTCGGTGTCGGCCCCGACGACCAGGATGACCAGGGAAGGCATGACGACGGTGGCCGGGTACTGCGCGGAGGAGGCCGCCGGCCTGTCCGCGGTGCTTGGCTACCGGCAGCGAGCCAGCAAGCAGAACCGGAAGGCAGGTGCGGCGTGACAACTGAGGAGCTGCTCGGCCAGCTCTACGACCAGACGCTGGTCGGCAATAAGCCTGCGGTGCTCGAGCTCACCAACCAGGGGCTGGCCCAAGGCCTCGGGCCGGAGACGCTGCTGTATGAGGCCCTGATCCCGTCGCTGGAAGAAGTAGGCGCGCGGTTCGAGCGGGGCGACTTCTTCGTGCCCGAGATGCTCATCGCCGGCAAGGCGATGGCCGGCGCGCTGGAGATCCTCCGCCCGCTGCTGGCCGAGACGGGCGCCCAGACGATCGGGACGATCGTGATGGGCACGGTCAAGGGCGATGTGCACGACATCGGCAAGAACCTGGTCAACATCATGTTCGAGGGCGCCGGGTTCGAGGTCATCGACCTCGGCGTGCAGGTCGCGCCGGAGAAGTTCATCGAGGCGATCAAGGAACACAAGCCCGACATCGTCGGGTTCTCCGCGTTCCTGACCACCACGATGCCGATGTTCAAGGCGAACATCAACGCACTGCAGAAGTCCGGCCTGCGCGACCAGGTCATCGTCATGGTCGGCGGCGCCCCGGTCACCCAGGAGTACGCGGACGTGGTGGGAGCGGACGGGTACGCGGCCGATGCGTCGGCGGCCGTGGTCAGGGCCAAGGAACTCCTCGCGCAGCGCCGCGCGACGGTCAGCGTCTGACCAGCAGAGCACCTGAGGAAACAAAGCGCCGAAGGGAAAAGCCAGTGCATACCATCCTGTCCTCGGCGACCAAGACGGTGCGGCTCGGTGACGACCAGCCGTTCGCGATCATCGGCGAGCGGATCAACCCGACCGGCCGGAAGATCTTCCAGCTGCAGCTGCGGAACGGCGACCTGTCCCGGGTCGAGATCGACGTCAAGGAGCAGGTAGCCGGCGGGGCCATGCTGCTCGACGTGAACATGGGCGCGCCGCTGGCCGACGAGGCCGCGCTGATGAGGCAGGCCGTCACGCTGATCCAGGAACTGACCGACCTGCCGCTGGTCATCGACTCCTCCATCATCGAGGTGCTCGACGCCGGGCTGGCCGCCTACCAGGGAAAGGCGCTGGTCAACTCGGTGACGGCCGAGGACGAGCGGCTGGACGCCATCCTGCCGCTGGTCAAGAAGTACGGCGCCGCCGTGATCGGGCTGCCGAACGACGAGGAGGAGATCCCCGAGGAGCCGGCCCGCCGGGTCGAGCTGGCCCGCAAGCTCATCCACGTCGCCACCGAGAAGTACAAGATCCCGGTCGAGGACATCGTCATCGACCCGCTGGCCATGCCGGTCGGCGCGGACACCCTGCACCCGACCCGGACGCTGGAAACCATCGCGATGCTCAAGGCCGAGTTCGGGGTGAACATGACACTCGGGGCCTCGAACGTAAGCTTCGGCATGCCGGACCGGCACGCGATCGCCGCCGCGTTCCTTCCCATCGCCATCAGATGCGGGCTGACCAGCGCCATCATGGACGCGCGCGCGCCGCAGATCGTTCGCGCGGTCAAGGCGGCCGACCTGGTGCTGGGCCGTGATGAGTGGGGCGCCGCCTGGATCGCGGCCCACCGCGCCCAGCAAGCCAAAGAGCAGGTCGCCCAGCAGGCCGCGCAGCAAGCGGTGCAGCAGCAGGCAGAAGCTCAAGCGCCTCAGCCAGGTGCCACGTGACGGTAACCGAGGACGTAGCACCCGGGCCCGTTCGGGTCAATCTGCTCTTCAATTCCCAGCCCGTGCGGGTCCCGTCCGGCGTGACCCTGTTCGACGCGGCCAGCTGGAACGGGATCGCGATCGATTCCACCTGCGGCGGCCACGGCACCTGCAAGAAGTGCCGGATCAGGATCGCGGACGACCCGCCCGCGCCGACCAGCCTGGACATCAGGGCCTACACCGCCGCCGAGATCAAGGACGGCTGGCGGCTGGCCTGCCGCACCATCGCGACACAGGACGTGGCGGTGGAGGTGCCGCCGCTGACCACCCGGCCGAAGGCCGCCACCGTGGGCGTCGGCCGGCAGGTCATCCTGCGCCCGGCGGTGCAGAAGCGGTACCTGGAGCTGGCCGAGCCGAGCCTGGCCGACCAGGCCAGCGACGCCGAGCGGGTGCTGGCCCAGCTCGAGGACCTGGAGCCGCGGGCCGAACTGGCCGTGCTCAAGACCCTCGGCCGGACGCTGCGCGAGGCGGACTACAAGGTCACCGCGGTGGTCGTCGACGACGTGCTCATCGCGGTCGAGCCCGGCGACACCACCGGGCGCCGGTTCGGCATCGCCTTCGACCTTGGCACCACCACGGTGGTGGCCACCCTGCTCGACCTGTCCACCGGCACCCCGGTGGCGGTGGAGTCCACGCTGAACAAGCAGCAGCCGTTCGGCGCCGACGTGATCACCAGGATCAGCGCCACCATGATGGACCCGGGCGCCCTGGACAAGCTGCAGCAGCTGGCCGCCGAAACGCTCAGCGAGCTGGCGCAGGCGGTCTGCCAGCGGGGTGGCGTCCAGCCGGATGAGGTGTACGAGGTCGCGGTGGCGGGCAACGCCACCATGACCCACCTGGTGCTCGGCATCGACCCCGAACCGCTCGGCATGGCGCCCTTCATCATGTCCACCCGGCTGTTCCCGGAGGTGCTCGCGGCCGACGTGGGCCTGGCGGGCGCCGTGCACCCGCGGAGCCGCGCGGTGGTGTTCCCCTCGTTCGGCGCCTACGTCGGCGGCGACATCACGGCCGGGCTGCTGGCCAGCGGGATGGACCGGGACGCCCGGGTGCGCCTGTTCGTCGACATCGGCACCAACTGCGAGATCGTCCTGGGCAACCGGGACTGGCTGCTGGCCACGGCCGCCCCGGCCGGGCCCGCGTTCGAGGGCGCCGCGATCAAGTGCGGGATGCGGGCCGCCGACGGCGCCATCGAGGTCGTCACCATGACCTCGGAAGAACTGAGCCTCAAGGTGATCGGCGACGTCGAGCCGCAGGGCCTGTGCGGCTCCGGCCTGGTGGACGCGGTGACCGGACTGGTCCGGCTGGGGCTGCTGGACTCCTCTGGCCGGTTCATCCCCGAGGAAGAGGCCGCCGCTAGGGCGCCCGGCCTGGCCGGGCGGCTGACCACAATCGGCCAGGAGCGGGTGTTCGTGCTGCACTGGCGGGGTCAGGGCGCGCAGGACAGCATCTACCTGTCCCAGCGCGACGTCCGTGAGCTTCAGTTCGCTAAGGCGGCGATCGCGACCGGCTGGCAGATCCTGCTCGAGGAGGCCGGCCTGACCGCGGCTGACGTCAAGCAGGTGCTGCTGGCCGGATCGTTCGGCAGCTACCTGTCGGCGGCCAGCGCGATCAGGATCGGCCTGGTCCCGAAGATCCCCGTGCCCCGGGTGATCTCGGCGGGCAACGTGGCCGGCGAGGGGGCGAAGATGGCCCTGCTCAGCCTGCGCGAGCGGGCCGGCGGCCTGGCGCTGCTCGAGGAGGTGAGGTATGTCGAGCTCTCTGACCGCGCCGACTTCAACGACCGCTTCGTCGAGCAGCTGCC
>JBKQQQ010000893.1:0-3532 GCA_052144275.1 Streptosporangiaceae bacterium | reverse complement strand
CCGGCGGGTGCATCGGGGCAGAACGAGAGGAGAATGGACGCATGAGCGCGGAGGACCTTGAGAAGTACGAGGCGGAGATGGAGCTGCAGCTCTACCGCGAGTACCGTGACGTCGTCGGGTTGTTCACGCACGTGGTCGAGACCGAGCGCCGGTTCTACCTCACTAATGACGTCGAGCTGAACGTCCGGTCAAGTGACAACGGTGAGGTCTTCTTCGAGGTTACGATGCGAGATGCCTGGGTCTGGGACATGTACCGCCCGGCCAGGTTCGTCAAGAACGTACGCGTGGTCACCTTCAAGGACGTCAACATCGAGGAACTGGCCAAGGCTGACCTCGAGGTACTCCAGGACAAGCCGGACTTCCCGGCGTAGCTTACGCGGAGGGGCAATGTTCGGGCTTCCTGACGAGGTTGCGGCCTGCCTGTTCGACATGGACGGCGTGGTGACCCAGACCGCGATCGTGCACGCGGCGGCGTGGAAGGAAATGTTCGACGAGTTCCTCCGCACGTACGCCGAGAGCACGGGAACCGCATTCGTCCCGTTCGATCCGCACGCCGAGTACGACGCCTACGTAGACGGCAAGCCCCGGCTCGACGGCACCAGGGCCTTCCTGGCCTCCCGCGGCATCGAGTTGCCTGCGGGCACGCCGGATGACCCGCCGGGGACGCCCACCATTTACGGGCTGAGTAACCGCAAGAACAATCTGGTCCTGGCGAAGCTGGCCGCCGGCGGCGTTCAGGTGTACGAAGGATCCATCGCCTACATCCATGCGGCGCGGGAAAAAGGAATATTGACCGCCATCGTGTCCTCCAGCGCGAATACCCAGCAGGTGCTCGATTCCGCGGGCATCGCGGGTCTGTTCGACGTGCGGGTGGACGGGGTGATCGCCACGGAGCGCCGCCTGCGCGGCAAGCCGGCGCCTGACACCTTCCTGGCCGCGGCGGAGGAGCTCAAGGTGCCGGCCAGCCGCGCGGCGGTGTTCGAGGACGCGCTGGCCGGCGTCGAAGCGGGCCGGGCGGGTCACTTCGCGCTCGTGGTCGGCGTGGACCGGGTCGGCCAGGCGGAGGAGCTCAGGAAGCACGGAGCCGACATCGTGGTGAAGGACCTGGCAGAACTACTCGACCAGGACGGGCAGCCGGGCCAGGGGGGCCAATGATCAAGCACTCGGCCTACGGGGCAGAGCCCTGGCGGCTCGTCGAGAAGAGACTCGACCTGGACCTTCTGGCGCAGAGCGAGTCGGTCTTCGCCCTGTCGAACGGGCACATCGGGCTGCGCGGCAACCTTGATGAGGGAGACCCGCACGGGCTGCCCGGCAGCTATCTGAACTCGGTGTACGAGGTCAGGCCGCTGCCGTACGCGGAGGCAGGATACGGCTTTCCGGATGCCGGGCAGACCGTCATCAACGTCACCAACGGCAAGATCATCCGGCTGCTCGTGGACGACGAGCCCTTCGACATCAGGTACGGCACGCTGCACTCGCACGAGCGCGTCCTGGACCTGCGGGCAGGCACGCTGACCCGCGAGGTGGACTGGTCGTCTCCGGCCGGGGCGAGGATCAAGGTGCGGTCGGTGCGGATGGTGTCGCTGACCCAGCGCGCGATCGCGGCGATCAGCTACACGGTCGAGCCGGTGGACCAGAAACTGCGGCTCGTGCTGCAGTCCGAGATCGTCACGAACGAGGAACTGCCGAAGCGGGGCAAGGACCCCCGCCTGGCGGCCATCTTGGAGAATCCGCTGGTCAGCGAGGAGCACCAGTGTACTAACGATGGTTCGCCGGCCCGGGCTCTGCTGGTGCACAAGACGCGGGTCAGCGGGCTGCGGATCGCGGCCGGGATGTCCCACGAGATCCACGGGCCGGAGCGGATGTCGCGCCGGGTCGAGTCCTATCCCGATCTGGCCCGGCTGACCGTGGCGGCCGAGGTTTCGCCTGGCCAGCAGCTGCACATCGTCAAGTACATCGGCTACGGCTGGTCGAGCGGGCGGTCCAGGCCCGCCCTCATCGATCAGGTGGTCGGCGCGCTGGCGGGTGCTCAGCTGACCGGCTGGGACGGCCTGCTGGCCGAGCAGCGAGCCTACCTGGACGGGTTCTGGGAAGGTGCCGACGTCGAGCTGGACGGTGACGCCGAGATCCAGCAGGCGGTGCGTTTCGGGCTGTTCCACATCCTGCAGGCCGGGGCGCGGGCCGAGTACCGGCCGATCGCGGCCAAGGGCCTGACCGGGACCGGCTACGACGGGCACACGTTCTGGGACACCGAGACTTTCGTGCTGCCGGTGCTCATGTACACCCATCCTTCCGCCGCGGCCGACGCACTGCGCTGGCGGCATCTCGTGCTAGCCGAGGCCAAGCAGCACGCGGCCGATCTCGGCCTGGCCGGGGCCGCGTTCCCGTGGCGGACGATCCGCGGCCAGGAGTGCTCCGGCTACTGGCCCGCCGGGACTGCGGCGTTCCATATCAACGCCGACATCGCCGACGCCGTCTCCCGCTACCTGGACGCCACCGAGGATGCCAAGTTCGAGCAGGAGGTTGGCCTCGAGCTGCTGGTCGAGACCGCGCGGCTGTGGCGGTCGCTCGGCCAGCACGACGCCATGGGCCGGTTCAGGATCGAGGGCGTGACCGGGCCGGATGAGTACAGCGCGGTCAAGGACAACAACATCTACACCAACCTGATGGCGCAGCGGAACCTGGCCTGCGCCGCCGACCTGGCCGTGAAGCTGCCGGAGGCGGCCGAGGCGCTCGGCGTGTCGACGGAGGAAGCTGCGTCCTGGCGTGACGCGGCGGCCGCGATCTACATCCCGTTCGACGAACGTCTCGGCGTCCACCCGCAGCACGAGGGGTTCACCGACTACGCCCGGTGGGACTTCAAGAACACCCCCGAGGACCGCTATCCGCTGCTGCTGCACTACCCCTATTTCCAGCTGTACCGCAAGCAGGTCGTCAAGCAGGCGGACCTGGTCCTGGCCATGTACATGCGGCCGGAGATGTTCACCGCCGAGGAGAAGGCCAGGAACTTCGCCTACTACGAGCCGCTCACCGTGCGCGACTCGTCCCTGTCGGCCTGCACGCAGTCCGTGATGGCCGCCGAGGTCGGCCAGCTTGACCTTGCCCACGACTACCTGGCCGAGGCCGCGCTCATGGACCTGAGGGACGTCGAGCACAACACCTCCGACGGCGTGCACATGGCGTCGCTGGCCGGGGCGTGGATGGCGCTGGTGGCCGGGTTCGGCGGGATGCGCGCGGGAGCCGGCACGCTAGCCTTCACCCCGCACCTGCCCGGCGGCCTGATCGAGCTGAGGTTCCGGCTGCGCTACCGGGGCCGGAGGCTCCGCGTCACGATCTCCTCCAGCCGGGCCAAGTACGAGCTGCTCGACGGTGATCCGCTGACCGTGGTCCATCACGGCAAGGAGTTCGAGCTCGGCAAGAAGGCCGTGGAACACCAGATCCCGGAGGTGACAGCCGGGCCGCGCCCCGAGCAGCCGCCGGGTCGCGCTCCGTACAGCCGCGCCGGTAATTGACTCGGGCCCGACCTCGGCGG
>JBKQQQ010000892.1:0-16394 GCA_052144275.1 Streptosporangiaceae bacterium | reverse complement strand
CGCCGTCGCTCCCGTCCGCCGTCCGGTCCCGCCCACGCCGTGAAGCTGTCAGCGCGCTCATCGCAACCACCCCGATTCAGCTTCCGGCTCGATCTACAGCAAACGTCACTCTCCGGACACTGACCGTTATAGTGACGAAAGCCGCCCCCGGACGGGCCATCCGTCCCTGAATTCCGGCAGGCCTTCCGCGCTGCTGCTGCGAACAACCCAAACCAAGACCGTTTCGCCGGCTGGCCTGGCTACCTGTACCCCTATCTCCCCGCCGGCCCCCGCCGCCCTCATGTCACGCTCTGTGCCGACTCCGGCCACTTGCCGGGCAAGATCCGGCTAATGCTGCCCGCCTGGGTGCCACCAATGGTCACTGGCTGCGGCCGCCCGGATCGGGCATTCTGCCGCGCCTGCGTCCGCCGCTGTCTGCCGTTGCTCCCCGGCGCCCAACGCTGCGATCCACGCTGCTTTGTGCGTTCGCCCGGTCGCACCAACCCGACGCCCGGTCATGCGTGATGAGCGGATGCTCGGGTCTGGGGCCTGCTGGTGCCGCTGCCCGGGCCGGGTTCTGTGCGCCCTGGCTGGGCTCGATTGGGTGGTTCCGCGGCCGCGGGCTGGCGGTCACGGCCGCGTATCGGCCCGCGGGTGGCCGTCTTCCACGATGCGGAAGACTGGGTAGTGCTTGGTGATCCGGCCGATCTCCTCCAGCGAGGGGTCGGCGCTCAGGCCGAAGTAGTAGCGGGCCTCGTTAGTCACGGCCCTGGAGCCGGCCCGCCTGCCGGCCCGCAGCAGGTAGGCCTGGATGACGGGAGCCCGCTCATTCTCCGGCACCTCGGCTAGCCTGGCCGCGTGCCGGTGCCTGCGGCCGAGCACGACTCGCCCGCCGGCGGCCCGCACGTTGCGGACCCACTCGGACTCGCCGGCCAGGGCCACCAGGTAGTGGCCGCCGTCACGGGCGACCCGGACCAGGGTGGTCCGGCGGATCACGCCAGACCTGCGGCCCGGGACCTCCAAAATGATCACGTAGTCCGGGCTGATGCCTGCGGCGGTCAGGAGCGTCCCCAGCGGCTGAAAGCGCAGGTACATATCGGGGGGCCGGCGATACCGGGTCCGGCGGCTGTAGTCGACGGGGCGGACGAGCCCCGGCGCCACCCTCGGCCCGCTGGCCAGGCGGCCGGCGAAAGAGCGCAAGGCCGCCGCCGTCGCCGCTGTGGTCATGGGCGTCCCGTGGCCGGGTGCCAGCACCCGCGGCTCGAGCCCGGCGAGCCGGGCAACGGACTGGGTGGCCGCCGCCCAGTTCCAGGTCGAAATGCGCGGCGGGCCGGAGATCGTCTGCTGGCCGGGCAGCAGGCCCCACAGCGATCTGGCGTTCGCGGTCAGCAGGGCATCGCCGGTGATCAGCACCCTGTCGCTCGGGCGGAAGTAACTGACATGGCCAGGGGTGTGGCCCGGGGTGGGAATGCGCTCCCAGTCCGGGAGCCCGGGAACGCCGGCGCCCGGGTCGGATGCGGTCACGATGCGCAGGGCGGCGCCGAACTCCCCGTCCGGGAGGAACCGCGCGAAAGGCCCGATGACCCGGCCGATCGGGTCGGAGTAGGCCAGCTTCCCCGTCGGCAGCGGCAGCTCGCCCGGATCGGCATACACCGGGACGTTCCAGGCCCGCGCCAGCTCGGCGGCCGAGCCGGCATGGTCGGGGTGCAGGTGCGTCAGCAAGATCGCGGCTGGCGCCGTGTCCGCCCCGAACAGTGTCTCGGCACTGGTCTTGATCAGCTCGCCCTTGTGCGGCCACGCGGCGTCGATCAGGACCCACGACGAGCCGGATCGCACCAGGTAGACGTTGGATTTGCCGGTCCCTTCCGCAACCCAGTAGACCCCGGCGGCGATTTCCGCCGGCCGCGAACCAGTCCTCATCATTCCCCCTCCGATCCCCCTCGGCGCGAGGCTACGCCGATGACCGGCGCCGCTGGCAGGGGCCCAAAGTCCTGATCTGCGCCCTGGCGAAAACGCGGGCCTGGCCAGCGCAGCAGCCGCCCGCGGCCCGACGCGCGGCGCCCGCACCCTGACCAGCGCGGCCGTAACGTGGCTCGTGCCGGAACGCGGCTAAGGGATCTGCGGATGACAGCCGGCGGACACGGCGAGATACCCGGCACCGGCCAGCCAGTCCGCCTGCTCACGCACGGCCTGGCCGATGCCGGACCCGTCGTGCAAGACCACCGCGCCTGGCCACGGGCCACCGCCGCCAGGGCCCGGCAGATAGCCGGGCATCCCGCCCAGGGACGTCGAGGTCGTGCCGTCCCCCGCAGCCGGCCTCCCGTCCGAAGCGTAAAGTGCGGTCGTGGCCGTCTATGCAGCGGATCCGGATCTGTCCTGGCTGTATCGCGATACGCGGGAGCGCCTGATCCTGCTGCTGTCTGAGCTGGATGGCGCAGCGCTGGCGACCCGGGTCCCGGCGTGCCCCGCCTGGTCGGTCCGGGAGGTGGTGGCTCACCTGACCGCGGTTTCCCAGGATGTGCTGGCGGGCCGCCTGACCAGGATTCCTGCTGAACGGGAGACAGCCGCGCAGGTAGCCCGGTTCAAAGATCATGATCTGGCGGGGATCCTCGCCGCGTGGGATGAAGTCGCGCCGCAGTTCGAACGGCTCGTCGGCACTATCGGGGCATGGCCCGCAGTGATCGACATCGCCTCCCACGAGCACGACATCCGGGGAGCTGCGGGCAGGCCGGGAGCCCGGGATGCCGAGGTCGTCTGGCAGAGCGCCGGCTGGCTGCTCACCCGGCTGCGGCCCCCCGTTCCCCTGCGAGTGGTGGTGGAGGACGCCGAGTTCCGGGCCGGGCCGGACAACGGGACAGAGCTGCGGCTCACGACCAGCCGGTTCGAAGCCTTCCGCTGGCGGATGGGGCGCCGCAGCCGGGCACAGCTGGCAGGCCTTGACTGGTCCGGTGACCCTGCCCCCCTCCTGGACCATCTGACGATCTTCGGGCCGGCCGCCCGGGACATCATCGAGTAGCCGCGCCCCGGTCATGCTCCAGCGGCCTGGCCCGATCCATGCCCTAGAGCGCCGTCGCCCGCGGCACGGGTCGAGGTCCGTCACGCAGCGCGGGTAGCCGCAGACGTCGGCGGCGCCGCACAATGCCGCCGTTCCGGGCGGCGGTCTTCGCTCCAGCTCGGCCTTGTATGCCGCGACCGGACTGCTATCCGGCGCGCGGCGGTGGTGATCCTGGAAGCGGCGGCTGGCAGGGGGCGGCGGGTCCGGGCGCGCCGGGGATGGCGATGGCCGGCCCGGCAGGGCCGGCAGGGCGAGCCCGCCGGCGGTGCAGGGGTTGCGCGAAGGTGCCGGGGGCCGTGCCGGGCAGTTGCGGCGGCACGGTCTGAGCGCAGGCGATGGCGTGCAGGACCGCGCCCTGCAGCACCATCGCGGCGGGCGGGGCGGTTACCGCGACGCGGGCGGATCGCCACCCATGCACAGCAGCGATCCGGAGAGCCACCCGGCCGCGGCTGAAGGTACTGCCAGGCCTGCGCTCAGCTCAGGGCCCGTGCACCGGCAGGGCTGCCGTCCGTCGTCGGCACTGGCACTTGACATCATCTAGAGTTTTTGCTCTAATTAGAGTATGAACTCTAAGAAGAGCGAAGCGGGCACCGGAGGGCGGACGGCCAAGTCGGAGCAGACCCGCGGCCGGATCCTGGACGCCGCGCGCCGCCTGTTCAACGAGCGGGGGACGGCGGCGGTGAGCACCAACCACATCGCGGCGGAGGCGGGCCTGTCCCCGGGCAACCTGTACTACCACTTCGCCGACAAGCAGGAGATCATCCGCGCGCTGCACGGCCGGTACGCGGCGGCCAACGAGGGCTTGTGGCAGACCGCGCCCGGCGTGCCCGCGAGCCTGGCGGCGCTGCGCGCCGGCCTGGCCGGGGCCATGGAGCTGGCCTGGGAGTACCGGTTCTTCGAGCGGGAGCTGCTGGCGCTGCTGCGGGCCGACCCGCTGCTTCGGGCCAGGTACCGGCAGGGGTATGAGCGCCGTCTCGGGCAGTGGCTGGCCTTCGGCGAGCAGCTGGCAGCCAGCGGCGCCATCCGCCGGCCCCGCCCGCCGGCCACCCTGGCCGACCTGGCCGTGGCCCTCTGGCTGATCGGGCAGAGCTGGCTGCCGTTCCTGGAAATCACCGGAGACCCCCGCGACCCCGCTCAGCTCGCCAGGGGCGCCGACCTGGTGCTGGCGGTCCTGGGTCCCTACCTGACCGGGCGCCAGGGCGGCAGTGAGGAGCAGTCATGAGCCTGCATGTGATCGCCGGGGCCGGGCCGGCCGCAACGGCCACCGCGCTGCGGCTGGCGGGCCAGGGCCAGACGGTCAGGCTGGTCTCCCGCGCGGGCACCGGGCCGGCCGCGGCCGGCGTCGAGGTCATCACCGCCGACGCCGCCGACACCGCCCGGCTGGCCGCGCTCGCCGAGGGCGCCGCGGTCCTGTACAGCTGCGCCAGCCCGCCCTATCACCGCTGGCCCCAGGACTGGCCCCCGCTGGCCGCCTGCCTGCTCTGGGCAGCCGAACGCACCGGTGCCGTGCTGGTCATCATGAGCAACCTGGACGGCTACGGGCCGGTGGGCCATGCCTGGCACGTGCCGGCCAGCCCGCCGATGACCCAGCGCGAGATCTTCACCGAACTCGCCCGCCTGGCCGGGGCGCCAGCCCCCCGGCTGCGGCCCGTCCCCGGCTGGCAGGTGACGGCGCTCGGCGTCCTGGTCCCGTTCCTGCGGGAGTTCGCCGAGGTCTCCTGCCAGTTCACCCGGCCGTTCGTGGTGGACTCCGCCGCCTTCCAGGCCACCTTCGGCGCCCGGCCCGCACCCATGGGCCAGGCACTCACCGCCACCGTCACCTGGTGGCACGACCAGGGCCGCACCGCGGCCGATAAGGAGTGAACTCAGATGCAAACCCTCACCCGTCCGCCGGCTGCCGCGGCCCTGCTTCCGGACCAGGACGCCCGGGCCGCGTGGCGGCGCCGCGTCGCCTACGCCGGCTCGCTGTTCCAGCTCGCCTTCGCCGCGCTGTGGCTCGTCCGCGGCACCCTAGCCGCCGGCTGGCCTGCCAGGCTGCCGATCGCCATCGCCCTGGCCGCCGCCGCGGCCGGCGCCGGCATCTGGGGCGCCCTGGCCACCCGCGGCCTGGCACCCCAGCCGCGCGGGCAGGCCGCCGCCCGCCTGGGCCGGGCCATCACCATCGCCACCGTCGCACAGCTCGCGGCGAGCATCGCGCTGCCGGTCATCCTCAGCGCGCTCGGCCGGCCCGACCTGGCCGTGACCAGCATCGCCATCACCATCGGCATGCTGCTGCTATGGCTGCGCGCCAGGCTGGCCTCCGCCGGCCATCTGGCCGCCGGCGTCCTGCTCATCGCCGTCCCGGCCGGCCTGGCCCTGGCGCTGACCGGGAACACACTCACCGCCGCCACCGCGCTGGCGACCGCCGCCATCCTCCTGGCCAGCGCCATCACCGGATTCCGCGCCCTGGCCAGCGGCACCCTCACCACCCCCGCACCCGCCAGCCACCTCCCGGCATCCGGCCAGCGGGCGGCTCGCGGCCCCGGGGTGCCCTGGGATATGGACCGCACCCGGGTCATGACCGCGGGCCGTTGCATGCCAGGGCGGAGGCAGGGCGATGACCGAGCCGATGATTGAGGCGAGAGCGCTTGTCAAGCGGTTCGGGTCCGCCACCGCGCTGGCCGGGGTCGACCTGGCCGCCGAGAAGGGCACAACCCTCGCCCTGCTCGGCCCCAACGGGGCCGGCAAGACAACGCTGGTGCGGATCTTGACCACGCTGCTCAAGCCGGACGGCGGCCGGGCGAGCGTGGCCGGGTACGACGTGACCGCTGATCCCGGGTCGGTGCGGTCGGCGATCGGTCTCGCCGGCCAGTACGCGGCGGTCGACGAGCTGCTCACCGGGCGGGAGAACCTGGAGCTCGCCGGGTTGCTGTATCACCTGGGCCGGGCCGAACGCCGGCGCCGGGCACAACAGGCCCTCGAGCGGTTCTCCCTGACCGGCGCAGGCGACCAGCTGGTCAAGACGTACTCGGGCGGGATGCGCAGGCGCCTGGACGTGGCAGCCAGCCTGATCGGCCGGCCAGCGGTCCTGCTGCTGGACGAGCCCACCACCGGCCTGGACCCGCGCACCCGCAACGACCTGTGGCAATTCATCGACGAACTCGTCGCCGGCGGCACCACCGTGCTGCTGACCACCCAGTACATGGAGGAGGCCGAGCGCCTGGCGCACCGCATCGTGGTCATCGACACCGGGAAGGTGATCGCGGAGGGCACCGCGGGCGAGCTCAAGGACCGGATGGGCGGCGACGTGCTGGTCGCCACGGTGGCCGCCCGCGCCGACCTTTCCAGGGCGAGCGCCCTGCTGGCACCGCTCGGGGAAGGTCCCCCCCAGGTCGACCCCGATCAGCAACGCGTGAGCGTCCCCGCGAGGGACGGCACCACGGTCCTGATCGCCGCCGGGCAGCGGCTCGCCGGGGCCGGCATCGCCCTGGACGACCTGGGCATCCGGCGCCCGTCGCTCGACGACGTGTTCCTTGCCCTCACCGGCAACGCCGGCCGGCCAGGCGATGAGCCGGCCCGGGGCACCCTGCCGGGCCCTTAGAAAGGAAACCAGACGATGTCAGCTTCAGCTTCATACCGCTCCCGGCGCGTGCCGCCGATGACTCCCGCGGCCGCCCTGCGCGATACCGCGGGCATCGCCAAGCGGTACCTCCTGCGTACCATCCGCATGCCGGCCGAGGCCAGCGTGCTCGTCATCCAGCCCGCCTTGATCCTGCTGCTTTTCCGCTACGTCCTGGGCGGCGCCATCAAGGTTCCGGGCGGCAGCTACGCTGACTTCCTGGTTCCCGCGGTCTTTATCGAGGCGATGCTGCTCAGCGGCATGTCAACGTCCATCGGGCTGGCCCTGGACCTCAAGACCGGGATCATCGACCGTTTCCGGAGCCTGCCGATGGCCCGCTCCGCCGTCCTGGCCGGCCGGACCCTCTCCGACCTGGTCCGCAGCGTGTTCGCCCTGGCCCTCATGATCGTGCTCGGGGTGGCCGTCGGGTTCCGGTTCCACTGCACCCCCGCCGCCGCGTTCGCCGCCATGGCGCTGGTGATCGCGTTCGGATACGCGTTCTCCTGGGTATACGCCACCATCGGCCTGCTCACCAAAGACCCGGAGGTCGCACAGGGGGTAGCGGTCCTGCCGGTGTTCATCTTGATGTTCATCAGCTCGGCCATCGTGCCGGTCGCCACCATGCCGGGCTGGCTGCAACCCGTTGCCCGCAACCAGCCGTTCAGCGTCACCGTCAACGCGGTGCGCGCCCTCCTCGAAGGCGGGCCCGTATACCACTGGCTGTGGCAGTCGATCGCATGGTCGGCCGGCCTGCTGCTGATCTTCTTCCTAGTCGCGGTACACCTCTACCGCACCATCACCTCCTGAACACCGGCACCAGGCTCCGGCGGGCACAATGCAGCCGCACGCCACCACAACAGCGAAACCCGGCCGGCGCACATGGCGCGGCCGGCCCGCCGGCCCGGGGCGGCCCAGGATTCCGGGCGGAGACCTGCCAGAAGTACCAGATCAGCAGTTCCGGCCGGTCTCCGGCTGACCAGCACGCGATCGTCCCGGCAGACCCCTGCTCATCAGCCCCGCCGGCGCATTCACCCGGTCCCCGGCACCGTAATGACACTGGACGCCGACCATCCAGCGAGCGCGCACCCAGTTAAACCGGGACCTCCCCCGCGCCGAACCGCATGATCTGGGCCATTACCGTCTCACGACAGATCGGTGATCGACCCGCTCCGAATCGGCAGGGAGACGCGTCCGATAGGAACGACATAAGGCTGAATTGACGAGCGCCGCCGACATTGACGATATGCAGGTAACTGCATAGATATATGGGTGTGCAACTTCCGCTCATCAAGCAGATGAGGTCGACGGGGCTGCAGGGCAGCGATCTTGACCAGGGCATGCGGATCGGCGCAATGTGACAGAACATCCGTTCTCGCGACTTGGACGACCCGTCTTGGCCGCCCGCCAGGACGTCCTGAACGAGCGGATATTTCGCCCGGGTGGGATGCCTTGGCGTAGCAGGCATCCCTGAAGCGACGGCCCTGGCGGGCTCAGGTCAGGGCGTTTCCTCCATGATGCGGTCGTAGCTGCGGCGTGCCCTGGCGCTGCGGGCGCTGGCGCCGTAGCGGCGGAGCATCTGCGGGGAGGTCCAGCCGTTGAGCTCCATGAGGTCGCCCTCGGCGCCGCCCCGGTCGAGCCAGGTGTGGCTGAAGTGGTGCCGGAACCGGTGCGGGTACACGTCGATGCCGCACTGGCGGCCGCGCCGGACGATGACCTGGTAGATCCCGCTGGCTGTCATGGGCCCCCGGTTGCTGGCCCCGAGCCACAGCTGCGGCCGGTACGCCTGGGCGTGCCTGGCGCGGACGCGGAGGTACCGGCCGGGGCTGCGGGCGGCGTCGAAGCTGATCTTGACGGTCCGGGTCTTGCGGCCCTTGCCCTGCACGGTGATCTCCCGGTGCCGCAGGTCCACGTCGCTGCGCCCTGGGCCTTCAGCGTCGTACCGGATTCCGGCCAGCTCCGACAGGCGGATCCCGGTCGCCCGGAACACGGCGATCAGGGCGGCGTCGCGGCGCTCCGCGAACGCGCGGGCGCGCTCCAGCCGTGGCAGGTCCCCTGCGGCGAAGACCGGGACGGGCTTGTCGGGGACGCCGGGCGGCTTCAGCCCGGCCATGGGGTCGAGAATCTCTTCCTCGGCGGCCAGCCACTTGAAGAACTGCTGGAGGGCGCGGTACTGGTTGCTGGCGTACGCGCTGCTGTACCAGTCCAGCAGCCGGACAATCCACCGCTGGATGTCCTGCTTGCCGACCTCTTCCCAGCTGGTGAGGTCGGTCTCCCGGCGCAGGTGGGCGGCGGCGAACCAGGCCACCGCCTCGGTGCAGGTCCGGACCGTCTTGGCGGCCTTGCCCTCGGCGGCCAGGTGCAGGCGGAACGAGCTGATCTCCGGCTGGAAGCCTGCGGCGTCCAGCTGCTTGGGCTGCCGGTAACGGGACTGTGGTGCGGGCATGATTTTTTTCCTCTTCTCGCGCTGTGCACCGCCGACAGCAGGTCAGCACCAGGCACGAGCGATCGTCAGACACACGCCCTGAGCCCGGGAACATCCGCGGCTGGGGTCAGTCCCAGCCTGTCCTGCACGATCTGGAAGCTCACCAGGGGCTTGCCGACTGGGTGCGCCGGCGGGCCTCGTACGCCGCTGTTGCGTGCCCGAGTGCGGCCCACGCCACCGCGTTGCGGGTGCCTGCGAGCACCCGCCCGGCATGCACGCCCACGAACGTGCCCAGGCTGCCGTCGCCCCGGTTGGGCTCCATGTGCACGAGCCATGGATGCCGTAGCCCACGATCCCGAGCTTGGCGAGCTTCTCCACCACCGGCCACGGGAACTCCGCCCGCTCCCAGTGCCGTTGATGACCGGCAATACCTCGACAAAGTCGCGGGTGCGCTGCAGGTAGCTCAGCTCCTCGCGGGTCAGCTGGTCGGCGATCAGGAAGTAGTCGGTGCTGAGCGAGCGGCCGATGTCCTCATACATGGCGTCTCCCGGTCAGGTGTCCAAGACGTAAGTGCCCGGCGCGTCGACGATCGGCCGCAGTCCGCCGCCGCCGAGTTCTTCCGGGGCCGGCTTATCCGCGCCGCACCGCTCGCCAAGCCACGCCAGCAGGTCGGGCCACCAGCTGCCCTGCTCAGTCCCGGCGGTTTTCAGCCAGTCCTCCGGGTCGGCGGGAGTGCTCTCGTTGATCTGGTAGCGAGCTTTTTGATTACCTGGCGGATTCACCAGCGCGGCGATGTGACCGCTGGTAGACAGGATGAACCGGCTCTTGCCGCCGAGCAGCCTTATGCTCCGGTAGCAGTTCTGCCATGGCGTGATCTTCCCGCGCCTTGAGCAGCGGATTCATGGGGACGACAGCGCAGCCGGCGCGGAGCACGCCATAGTAGATAACGGCGAACTCGGCGACGTTCGGCAGCATGACACCCACCGGGTCGCCGGGCTTCAGGCCGCGTTCGCGAAGCATCCCGGCGACTCGCGAACTCGCCCGATCGAGCTCGGCGTATGTCGTGGCGGCCGGACCGACCCGCAGCGCGACGCTATCGCCCAGGCCGCTGGCCGTTTCCACGAGGTTGGATGCGAGGTTCGCCATTGTCATCCCCTCCAGCGCTCTTGCGCCCCGGCGGGCGGCCGAGCCTTGCCTATATCGGGCCGCGTGGCGGATACACCGGTTGCAGACCCCGGTGACAGCGGCTGCGACGCCGTCGCCGGCCGTGCTTTCTGCGGTGCGCTCGTGCGCCCCCAGGTCGAGTCTCCTCCCTGTGATGCTGGCAGGCAATCCGGCCGGGATCTCCGTCTGGTAGATCCAAGCAGGTAGCGCCCTACAAGGCCTGGCGCCATGGTTCCTCCTCGGCCGCACCGACCTCGAATGTAGACGCCGGCCGGCTAGCGGCCACCGTGCGCAACGCACGAGGAACACGATCCCCGTTGGCCGCCGCGCACAAGCGGAGATAGCCGCGCACAAGCGGAGATAGATGCACCGCCGGACAACATTCGCGGTGAACCTTGGTACCAGGGAACACGGACGGCCAGATGGCACTGCCCGTGACGATGAGGTAGCCCCGGGCGTTCGCGCGATAAGGTTCCCGTATCCGCCTGGGAGGCACAGTGAGGCTGCTGATGGTCGCCGCTCCTGGTGGCGGCAAGGGAACGCAGGGCGAGCGGCTGGCCTCGCAGTTCGGCGAACAGCACCTCTCCTCCGGGGAGGTGCTACGCGCTGAGGCCCTCCCCGGCACTCCCGCCGGGCGCGAAGCCAACCCGGACGAGCGGGAGATGCTCCTGAACACCCTCGCCGCGTTCTTCGCGTTCCAGGGCTCCGCGATCTAGGCAGGAAAGCACCTGTACTGCCACCCCAACACGGTGCGCGGCCGGCTGCGCCGCATCGAGCGTCAGACCGGCCGCTCGCTGCAGGACCCCCAGATCGTCAGCGGAACTATTCATCGCTCTGGAGGCGCTGCGCACGCTGCCCGAGCCGGCCCGTGGCTACGCCTGATGCGGATCGCATCAGGTGAAGGCGCCCTGCCCGGTGATGTCGCGGCCGACGATGAGCGCCTGGATCTCCGCGGTGCCCTCGTAGGTGACGAGCGACTCGGTGTCGCACAGGTGGCGCATCACGTGGAAATCCAGCAGGATCCCGTTACCGCCGAGGATGTCGCGGGCCAGGCGGCACACATGAAGGGCCTTGACCGAGCAGAAGTACTTGGCCAGGGCGGCCCTCGTGTCGTTCATCTTGTCGTCGTCGATCAGCCGCCCGAGGCGGATGCAGTACAGCTGCATGGCGGTGACCTCGCCGAGCATCTCGACGAGCATCGACTGGATCATCTGGTTCTTCGCGATCGGCCGGCCGAACTGGGTCCGCCGCTGGGCGTAGTTCAGGGCGATGTCGTAGGCGGCGACCCCGTGTCCGGCCGATGCCCAGGCAACCGTGTTGCGGGTGCCCTTGAGCACCTTGGCGACGTCGGCGAACGAGTTGCAGTTCTGCAGCCGGGCATCTTCGGAGACGCGGCAGTTGGTAAGGGTGATGTCCGCGTTCTGCACCATCCGCAGCGAAACCTTGCCCTCGATCTTGGACGCGGCGTAGCCGGGGTTGTCCTTCTCCACGACGAACGCCTTGACCTGCCCGTCGTCCGTGTCACGGGCGAAGACCACGATCACGTCGCACCACACGGCGTTGCCGGGCCAGCGCTTACGGCCGTTGATCACCCACTCGCTACCGTCGCGCCGGGCCGTGGCCTCCAGGATGACCGCGTCGGACCCGTGATCGGGCTCGGTGAGCGCGAACGCCCCGATCTTCTCCAGCCTGGCCATCGGCGGCAGCCAGCGCTGCCTCTGCTCCTCCGAGCCAAGCAGGTAGACCGACTGCATCGCCAGCCCGACGTGCACGCCAAAGAACGTCGCGATGCTGCCGTCAACACGGCTGAGCTCATAAGTCAGCAAGCCCGCGCCGACGGCCGACATCGGCGTCGTGCCGTAGCCCGCCATGGTGTCGCCGACGATATTCAGCGCGCCGAGCTTGGGTACCAGCTCGAATGGGAACTCGCCCCGCTCCCAGTACAGGTTGACGACCGGCAGCACCTCGGCTTCGGCGAACTGCCGCACCCGGTAGAGCAGCCCCAGCTCATCCTCGGTCAGCTGGTCTTTCATCAAGAAGTAATCGGTCTCACGGGCGAGCCCGATATCCTGCGCCAGCGCGGTGACTGTTGTCGTCATGACCACGCCCTCCCGTCCGGGGCTATTGACGGCAACGTAACGCGGCCGGATCGCCTTGTCGAGGTGCCGGGCGACAACGACCCGGGCAGCCGCAGTCATCCGGCATATACGGCCGCGATGGCCGGGTGGGCAACATCGGCGCGAAGTCAGCGACCTTGCCCGGCGCGACCCCCTCCAGCCACGCCGCGGTGTCCCCCAGCTCGTCGACCTGGTCCAGGTACCCGGCCTGGGCCTTGAAGCGGAACCAGGTGGCCCTGGGCCGGTTTCTTCAGCCGGCTGAACATCGACCTGCCATCTAGCCCCGCCGTCGTCAGCAGCCCGCGCATCCGCTGCCGTGGCTCCGTGCCCACCCGGGAGACGATACCCGCAAGATCCCGGCGTTGACCTCAGCGCGGATGGTGGCGGCCAGCTCATCCAGCGCGGAGAACGCCGGGAGCTCCAGCGAGGCCCCGGCGCGGGTTGTGCGCGCGTAGAGTCGGTACCGGTCGGCTGGATGCCCGAATGGCCAGGAGGACGGTAAGGGCGCGTGAGTTTCAATCACCTTCTCGTTGACCAGCCCCAGCCTGAGATCGCCCGATCCGCGGTGATCCTCGGTGAGGTCCACGTCGGTGCCGGCGCCATCCTGGCGCAGGGCCTGGTGGTGCGCTCGCATGGCGGAGCGGTGAGCATCGGCAACCACTCGGCCATCCTGGAGAACGGGGTGGTGATCGGCACCCCCGCTCATCCGGTCCGGGTGGGCCAGCGCACCGTCTTCGGCCACCGCGCCGCCATCGTCGGGGCGACGGTCGGTGACTTGTGCGAGATCGGCAACGGCGCGATCCTCATGCTCGGCTCGCGTCTCGGCAGCGGGTGCATCCTGGGCGAGGGCACGCTGGTCCCGCCGGGTACCGTCATCCCGGCCGGTTCTGTCCTGGTCGGGCGCCCGCCGCATGTGATCCGGTCGGCCACCGACGCCGACCGGGAGCGGCTGGCGGTGCTACGTCAGCATCAGACCAACCTGACCGACTACCCGGGCACGATCGTGTCCGGGCCGCTGCAAGCCGGAGAACGCATGGGAACCCTGTACGCCTACCGCGACAAGACCCCGTCGATCGGTGCCGGCACGGTGCTGTTCGACTCGGCGGAGATCACCGGCGACGTGGTCATCGGCGAAGGCTCACTGATCGGCGCCGGCGTGAAGATCATCGGGGACTCCCACGGCCCGGTCCGCATCGGCTCCCGGGTGCAGATCCTGGAGAACACGGTGCTGCACCTGCTGCCCGACAACGAGCTGATCATCGACGACGACGCGGTGATCGGACCGGGCGCGATGATCCACGGCTGCCACATCGGCCGCGGCAGTGTCGTCGAGCCGGGCGCGATCGTGTGCGACGGCAGCGTGGTCGGGGCCGAGTCGGTGGTCCGCGCCGGTGCCTGCGTCAAGCAGCGCGACCGTTTCGGTGACCGGTCCATCCTGGACGGCTTCCCCGCCAGGTTGGCCGGTACCCTGGCCGACCCGCCGCCGATACCGAGCTGGGCCTTGCCCCGGGACGCGGTCGCAACTCTCCGCAGAGTGCAACGATGATCGCACCGGCCGCGAGGAGGCAATGGTCCACAGGCAAACCTGCGCAGCATTACCGCGACGGCCGCCGGGTCGCCCTGGCCGCGGGGGTTGAGTGTCGGCTGCCTGGGGCTTGGCTTGTCTTGATCAGGCCGCCGTCGATCACGTAGTTGGTGCCGGTGATGTTGGCGGCGCGGCCGCAGTCCCCTTGACGCAAAAGGGCTCGCGCAGCTATTCCTCTGATCGCCGCCCCTGGCGGCGGCAAGGGAACGCAGGGCGAGCAACTGGCCGCAAAGTTCAGCGTGCAGCACGTCTCCTCCTGGGAGGTACTGCGCGCGGAGGCAGGGGCCGGCACTCCGGTCGGCCGTGAGCTCGCCGCCTACCAGGAGCGTCACGCTCAGGTCATCGCGCGGGAACTGTGGCTGGCTACCGAGTGGCATCCACCGGCCGACGGCGAGGAGCCAACCGGCCCGGACTTCCGGTCGGCGACAAGCAAGCATCCCAGATGCACCGCGAGCCTGATGACGAAGAGCAGAATACAGGCGAGGATGGGCTGAAGGCCCGGCATGCTCCGCGGCGGCGCAGCGGACGCGCACAGATTAAGGATGGCGTGATGAGCGACGACCGTGACCACACCATCGCCACCGCCACAGTGGCAAGTGAGGAAACGCCGTACGGCGTGCGCATCAACACGGGGGGCCATGCGCTGCGCGGCGACGAACCGGTCGACCACGGCGGTGCCGACACCGGTCCGGCTCCGTTCGGCCTGCTGCTGTCCGGGCTCGGTGCCTGCACCGCGATCACGCTGCGAATGTACGCCGAACATCAGAGCTGGCCGCTGGCTGGCGTGGATGTCGAGCTGACCTACGTCGTCAAAGACCGGAACACACGGTGGATCGACCGGCTGATCACCCTGCACGGCGTCGACGACGACCAGCGCGCGAAGCTGGCCGAGATCGCGGAGAAGACCCCGGTCACCAGGGCGGTCCGGGCGGGAACCGAGATCCGCACCACCACCGGGGCGGCCTGACCGGTGGCGGCGCACGCGACGGAGCGGCCCAGGCAGTGGGGTGTACTTATGCCATGACCGGGCGGATCGTCGTCATCGGGGCGGACGCGGCCGGGATGAGCGCGGCCTCGCAGGCCAAGCGGATCGCGGGTGATGCGGTCGAGATCGTCGCGTTCGAGCGCGGAACGTACAGTTCCTACTCTGCCTGCGGCATCCCGTACTGGGTGGCCGGCGATGTCGACGGGCCGGAGCGTCTGATCGCCCGTTCGCCGGACGCGCACCGGCGCAACGGCATCGACCTTCGGATGCGAACCGAGGTGGAGGAGATCGACCTCGCGGCCGGGCGGGTGACAGCTCATGACCTTGCCGCCGGGCGATCGTTCCGGGAAGGCTTCGACTCTCTCGTCATCGCGACCGGCGCGGTCCCGGTGCGACCGCCGCTGCCGGGCGTGGACGCCGCCGGCGTGTTCGGGGTGGAGACTCTCGACGACGGCGCGGCGCTCCTGTCGGACCTCGATCGCGCGCAGCCGCGGCGGGCTGTGGTGGTCGGCGGGGGCTACATCGGCGTGGAGATGGCCGAGGCCCTGGTGCGGCACGGCGTCGCCGTCACCGTCGTCGATCAGGCCGCGCAGCCGATGACCACGCTCGACCCGGACATGGGGGCGGCGGTGCACCGGGCTATGGAGGGCATCGGCATCGATGTGCGCACCGACACCGCCGTCACCGGATTCGAGGCCGACGGCGACCGCAGGATCCGCTCGGTGCTGACCGCCGACGGCTCGATCCCGGCCGACGTGGTCGTCCTTGGCCTCGGGGTTCGGCCGAACACCGCGCTCGCCCACGGTGCCGGCCTGCCGCTGGGCGATCACGGCGGCCTGCGCACGAACGTGCAGATGCAGGTTCTGGGCCACGACCATGTCTGGGCGGGCGGCGACTGCGTGGAGGTCCTCAACCTGGTTTCGGGCCAGTACCAGCATGTGCCGCTGGGCACCCACGCCAACAAGCAGGGCCGGGTCATCGGGCACAATCTGGCCGGATCCTACGCCTCGTTTCCCGGGGTGGTCGGCACGGCGGTGAGCAAGGTGTGTCATCTGGAGATCGCCCGGACCGGGCTGCGCGAGCGCGACGCCACCCGTGCCGGGTTCGAATACGTGACCGTCACCGTGCGGTCCACTACGAAGGCCGGCTACTTCCCGGGTACCCAGCGGATGACCGTCAAGATGATCGCCGAACGCCTCAGTGGTCGCCTGCTGGGAGTGCAGATTGTCGGCCGCGAGGGGTCGGCCAAGCGGATCGACACGGCTGCGACGGCGCTGTGGAACCGGATGACGGTCGAAGAGATGACCGCCCTGGACCTCGCGTACGCTCCGCCGTTCGCGCCGGTGTGGGATCCGATCCTCGTGGCGGCACGGCAGGCCGCCGGGGCAGTGCGCCAGGCCGGCGCCAGCCGGCGATGACGCGCCTTTCAAACGCGCGGTGAACCAGGCGCCTGGACCGGGGACCGGGCCTGAAACCGGGATGTACGCCG
>JBKQQQ010000891.1:0-3005 GCA_052144275.1 Streptosporangiaceae bacterium | reverse complement strand
GGGAGGAGGACTAACCAGTTGATGGCGTGTAGGCCGGCGCGTACTGGGGCAGGTCGCCACAGCTGACTCCGCTGTACGCGGCAGGCGGGCTTGCTGGTTGAGCGCTGGTTACCTGGCCGGTCTGCTTGGAGACGGGCACGAGCTCGGCTCCGGACCAGGCATAGGTGTCGCGTTCGTAGGTCCACGTGGTGTATCCGGGTGGTTCAGTCGCCTCGCTGACGGTCACGAACTGGGCGCCGTCGCATCGGAAGCCGTCTTGGTGGGTGACCGTTCCGCTGACCGCGAGACGCACGGGCTGTCCCTGGCTGGTGACCTGCCGGAGCTGTCGCCCGACCAGCTTGAAGATGGTCCAGAACTGGGTGGACGCACCCGAGGAGACCTTCACGAAGATGTCGGCGTGGCCGTCCCGGTCGGCGTCGACGGAACCGGCGATCGTCGGGGCGGCGGTGTTGCCGGGCAGGACAGGGTCGCCGGTGAAGCGGACGGCCTGCTGGCCAAGGGTCGTCATGTCCACGATGAGTTCCCAGTTGCCCGGACCGTAGCCGCCGAGGTAGACCAGCCGGGCACGATCCCGGCGGCCGTCACCGTCGACATCCCCTACTGCCTGCCAGCCGGGCGTTGGCGAGATCGCCGGCGACGGTCCGGCCGGTGGCGAGGTGGCCGATGGCGTGGCGGCCGCCGGGGTCGTTGCGGTGGCGCTGGTCTGGGCGGCCGGGGCGGAAGCCGCGCACCCGGCCAGCACGGCGGCGACGATCCCGGCAGCGGCCATGCGCCCAACCATCGACATCACCATGGTCCTTCCTCGCCGCGACCGGCCTCACCATACCTAACACGCGCCAGCCCGGCTCGAGGTTGCAAAGTCGCCGGGAAACAAGGCGACTATGGCGCATCAGCGCTCTGGCATCCGACGCCCGGCAAATACCGTCGGCCTGAGAAGTACCGAACGCAGAAGATGATTGAGCAGACGATTATAGAAAAAACCACGAATTTTCAATGCACTCATGTATTGCATCTTGACCTGGGTGTAAGCCTTGACCGAGAAACGCTTCTGCCGCGCCTGGGCAGCCCGAACGGACAGGCCGTTACTTCCCGGGGCTCCGCCTGGGCGGCGCTTGCGCGGTTACCGGCCCGGGCGGGCCGGTAACCTTCCGCGACCTCTAGCTGCGCCAGTTCCTGGTCACGCCGGCCGCTAGCCCAGCACGCTCTGGCCGGTCTTGGCCCGCACGGCCGCCAGGAACGATGCGTAGCTCCAGGACAGGTCGCGCACGCTCTTCTCGAAGCCGGTGTCCTTGTCGAATTGCTCGCTCAGCTCGAGATGATCGCTGTGGAAGACCAGGGCATTGAGCATCTGGTCGCCGAAGCTCTGCAGCTTCGCCGCGGCCGCGGCCGGCGTCGTCTGCGCGTCGACTCCGACCTGGCCGAAGAAACTCGCGGACAAGTTGTCCAGGGGCACTTTCTGAGTCTGCGTGATGGTATTCGCGAGCGCGTAGTAGAGCAGGGCGAAGCTGGCGGTGCACAGTGCCCACGGGTGTCCTGCCACCGCCGGGTCTTGCAGGTCGCCGTCATAGGTGTCGCCGGGATACCGGCCGAGCAGCGGCCCGATGGGCGGGGTGCGGCCCTGGTCGTCGGCGTTTATCGGGTAGGCAATAGAGCCGCCTGACCACTGCTGGCGGATCTGCGCCGCCGTGGCGAGCAGCTTCGTATCCGTGACCGGCACCGCCCCGTAGGTGCTGGACAGGACGATATCGATGTTCGGGTCGTAGGGGCCTCTGTCAGTCGGGACAGGGAGTATCGACTGGTAGAACTGGTCCTGGTCGTTCCAATGACCTGCCAGGGCGTTCTGGAGAAAGGTTATGGCGCCGGCGGTGGCTGGCGGGACGGGAATGCCGTAAGTGTTAGCTGTAAGCTGCTGGAAGCATTTCAGCTGCACCGAGCGCGCGAAGAACGAGAAGCCGAGCTCCTCCTCCCACAAGTTCGTGGTCTTACCCTGGTAGACCGGCACGCCCGCCGACTGAGGATCGGTGCCGAGCAGGTAATTGATGTTCGTGTTGATAACGCTGGCCGCTGTCGCCTGCGTCGGCGCGTCGAGCTGCGGGAAAGCCTGGAGGATAGCCAGCGTCTGCAGCGCCGGGCCGTCACTTTGCTCAGACCGCGGTTGCGGCTGGCCCTCGACGGTGTAGGTCGCATGGCCGATCGTGACGGAACCGCTATTGTTCTGGCAGGTCTGCGCGAAGTTTACATAGTCGATGAGGGGCTGGACGCCCTCTCCTGGCCGGGTGGGCATGTTGGCCGCGGCGATCTCCACCGCGGTGATGGCGGCGTCGCGGGTCCAGTTGAAGACATAATCCTGGTCGACGGTCCCAAGGTCGGCCGGGAAGGACGGTGCGGCGATAATGCAGCCTGGCGCCGAGAAGGTGCCAGGCGCGAACGGCTGGCCAGTCACGGGGTCGGAGGGCTGGCCGGCCAGGGGGTCAGCGAACACGAATCCGTCGCTGGACATGTTCCGCAGCATGAGCGAGAACATGTGCTGTGCGATCGCCGTCAGCGAGGACTGCTGGAGCGCGGTCTGTACCCTCGCAAATACCAGGGGGCGCGGCTGGCCTCCGTCCCCACCTTGCGGGCCTGCCTGAGCTGCCTGATCCATCTGAGCTGTCATGGTCATCACCTTCCGCGTGAGAGTTCCCCGGCGGTGGCTTCGACGCGGCGGGCGCGAGCGAACGGAGCTGGAGCCCCAGACGGTGCGACGGCGGCCCTCCCCGCGAGCCACACCTAGACGGAGGCGTGAAGAGCCGCCGAGATACGGTAAGGCCGGAAGTTCTTAGCGCGAGCCCGCGCTGATGACCCGCCCAGGTCACACCCCTAACCAGCTGACCCGGGGCCGCGTCCGGTGTGCACGCGGTAGATCAGCCGGGCTCGGTGACCGGGCCTGGCGGCGATCAGCGCGGCCACCGAGACGCGCTTGTTGCTGCCGCCGGTCACCCGCACCACCGGGGTGCGGCCGCGGC
>JBKQQQ010000890.1:0-3407 GCA_052144275.1 Streptosporangiaceae bacterium | reverse complement strand
CGGCGGGGGCCACCGCGATGGTGCCGAACCCCTGCGGCATGCCCGGCTGCATCGCGACCTTCCGGAACGCGATGGTGCCGAGCCGCTGCAGCGCCGCCTTGACCACGTCGTGCTCGCCGCCCATGCTGACCCCGCCGGTGGTGATCATCAGGTCGGCCCGCGCCAGCTGGTCCTCGATGGCCGGCAGCACCTCGTCCGGGTGGTCGCGGACGATGGCCTGCCGGTAGGCCAGGCAGCCCGCCTCGCGGGCCGCCGCGGCGAGCATGAAGCTGTTGGAGTCCCAGATCCGGCCGGGAACGATCGGCGCGCCCGGCTCGGCCAGCTCGCTGCCGGTGGACAGCACCACCACCCGGGGCCTGGGCCGGACCAGCACGGCGCCGCGGCCTGCCGCGGCGATCACCGCGATGTGCATCGGGCGGAGCATGGTGCCCGCGGTGACCAGGACCTCGCCGGCCTTCGCGTCCCCGCCGGCCAGGCGTATCGCGTGGCCGTAGCCCGCCCTGGCGCGGATGGTGACCCGGGCGCTGCCGCCGTCGGTCCACTCCACCGGCACGATGGCCTCGGTCCCGTGCGGCAGCATCGCACCGGTCATGATCCGGATGCTGGTGCCCGGCGACAGCGCGTACGCCCCGGTGTCGCCCGCCGCGACCTCGGCTACCACCGGGAGAGTGACGGGATTCTCCTCGGTGGCGGCGGCGACGTCCTCGACGTGCACGGCGTAGCCGTCCATGGCCGAGTTGTCGAACGACGGCAGCGCGCTGGCGGCCGCCACGTCCTCGGCTAGGACCAGCCCGTGGGCGTCGCCCAGGCTGAGCTCGGCGGGCGCCAGCGGCACGATGGTGCCGAGGATCTCGGCCAGGTGGTCCTCGACCGAGGTGAGGTCGCCATCGTTGGTATGGCCATGGCTCACGGTGTTTGCCCCGCTCGCCTCCGGGCCGCCTTGAGGCGGCTCCTTCCCTCGTCGCTCGTCCCTCGCTCCTCAGTCCAGTCGCCGCCGCGGCCCTTTGGCTCGCTCACGGGAGGCTGTCCAGGTACTTGCGCAGCCAGGGCACGATCTCCTCGGCCAGGTCCGAACGCTCGCAGGCGAACTGAACCAGCGTGCGCAGGTAGTCCAGCTTGTTGCCGGTGTCGTAGCGGCGGCCGTGGAACAGCAGGCCGTGCACGCCGCCGCCCTCGGCCGGGCTCTTGGTGGCCAGCGTCATGAGCGCGTCGGTGAGCTGGATCTCGCCGCCCCGCCCGGGCGGCGTATCCCGCAGCACGTCGAACACCGCCGGGTCGCAGACGTACCGGCCGATCAGGATCCAGTTGCTCGGCGCCGAGCCGGGCACCGGCTTCTCGACCAGGTCGGTGACCGTGACCACGTCCTCCTCGCCGGTGGGCGCGATCGCGGCGGAGCCGTACTGCGAGACCTGCTCCGGGTCGACCTCCATCAGCGCGACGACGCTGCCGCCGTAGCGCTTGCGCACCTCGATCATCCGGGTCAGCAGCTGGTCGCGGCTGTCGATGATGTCGTCGCCGAGCAGGACCGCGAAGGGCTCGTCGCCGACGTGCTGGGCCGCGCAGAGCACGGCGTGACCGAGCCCCTTCGGGTCGCCCTGGCGCACGTAGTGCACCGTGGCGAGCTCGCTGGACTCGCGCACCAGCGCGAGCCGTTCGGTCTCGTCCTTGGCGGCCAGCGCCTCTTCGAGCTCATAGGCCCGGTCGAAGTGGTCCTCGATCGAGCGCTTGCTCCGGCCGGTGATCATCAGCACGTCGTCCAGGCCGGCCGCGACGGCCTCCTCCACGACGTACTGGATCGCGGGCTTGTCGACCACCGGCAGCATTTCCTTGGGCGTGGCCTTAGTCGCGGGCAGGAACCTGGTGCCCAGGCCGGCGGCGGGGATGACGGCCTTGGTCACGTTCTTGGCGGCGGCGGCGGTATCAGCCATGCCAGAACACTAGCGAACTTCCCGGGGTGTTCCTGGCCAGGGCGGTACGGTGAGGCACGTGGCCGGGATAAAAGAGGAAAAGGCCGCCCTGCGGGCGCGGCTGCTCGCGGCCCGGTCCGCTCTGTCCGCCGAGCAGCGCACCGGGGCCGGCCGGGCGATCAGGGACGCGCTGCTGTCCCGGCCCGAAGTCCAGATGGCCGGGACGATCGCCGCCTACTACTCAGTGGGCGCCGAGCCCGATACCCGCGGTCTTGTGTACGCGCTGTGGAAGCGCGGCAGCTACGTCCTGCTGCCGGTCCTGCGGGCCGACGGCGACCTGGACTGGGCCTCCTACGAGGGGCCGGACTCGCTGGTGCCGGGGCCGCGCGGGCTGCTCGAGCCGGGGGAGCCGTCCCGCGGCACCGAGGTGGTGGCCAGGGCCGACGCGGTGCTCGTGCCCGCGCTGGCGGTCGACCGGGCCGGGAACAGGCTCGGCCGAGGCGGCGGCGGCTACGACCGCGCGCTGGCCAGGGTCGGCCCGCTGATCCCGCTGATCGCGCTGGTCTACGACGACGAGCTGCTCGATCACGTGCCCGCCGAACGCCATGACATCCCGGTGCGGGCGGCGGTCAGCCCGCTGACCGGGATAACCGTCATGACGGCGGGATAGCCAGGCCGTTCGGCGTCAATGATCTGGGCCGCGGAATCCCCGGGCCGCCAGCATGGTTGGATATACTTAGCACTCGGATACCGCGAGTGCTAATCTGAGGCCCGCGCTAAGGAGGGTCCGTGCCCACATATCAGTACACCTGCACCGACTGCGGAGAGCCGGTCGAGGCGGTGCAGAAGTTCACCGACGCGTCGCTGACCGTGTGCGCCGCGTGCGGCGGCAGGCTCAGGAAGGTGTTCTCCCCGGTGGGGATCGTCTTCAAGGGCTCGGGCTTTTACCGTAACGACTCAAGGAACGGCTCGGGTTCGGCGGTCAAGGACAAGCCGTCGGGCGATTCCTCCGCCAAGACGCCCTCGACCGAATCAGCCTCGAACGGCAACGGTTCGAACGGCAGTGATTCGAACGGCAGGGGTTCGGCGGACAAGTCGGCCGCCAAGAAGTCCGAGCCGGCGTCTGCCCCGGCCAAGTCGTCATCCTCGAGCGAGAAGGTCGCCTGACCGGCCATGGCCGACCTGGCGACGCCCACGCGGGGGGGTCTCGGGGGGTCGTCCCCTCTGGCCGATATCGCCGTCGTCGGCGGTTCAGGCTTTTACGAGTTCCTCGAAGACGCCGAGCAGGTCAAGATCGACACCCCGTTCGGGGCGCCGAGCGACCCGGTCACCGTGGGCGAGGTGTCCGGCCGCCGGGTCGCGTTCCTGCCCAGGCACGGCCGTGACCACCGGTTCCCGCCGCACAAGATCCCGTACCGCGCGAACATGTGGGCGCTGCGCTCCATCGGCGTCCGCCGGGTGCTCGCCCCGACCGCGGTCGGCTCGCTGACCGTCTCCTAC
>JBKQQQ010000889.1:0-9806 GCA_052144275.1 Streptosporangiaceae bacterium | reverse complement strand
GCGAGCCTGACATGTCGGCCACCGATGAGTTCGCCAGGATGCGGGCCGTGATGCGCGCATCAGAAAAGCACCGGGAAGGCGGGGTGGATCCAGAACTTGAGGTCGCGGACGCAGATCCCGGCGCTGGCACCTGAGCCAGCCAAGCAGTCATGAACCTGCCGTGCGCAGATCAGGTGGTCTGGCCGCCGTCTCGTGCCGTGCCGTGCTCCTCACCGCTTGACCCTGTCCGCGGCAGAAGCGGGCGACGGTCGGCCGTGCTGGCTGTGCGCGCGGCCGTCTCTAATCACCCCGTTTGGGTGCGGCAACGTGCGCCGGTTTCAGCTACGCTCGCCTGGCCAGCGGACACTAGCCAGCGGACACCAGGGAGCCAGCGTCATGACCACCACCACCCGGCCGCAGGCCCCCCAGTACGACGACGTTATCGACCTGGAGCGCTACCCGATCCATGACGGGGCCAGCAGCAAATACCAGGCCCTGGTCCAGGGCTGCCAGGACCAGCTCCGCGATCGCGGGGTCGCCCAGCTCGACGGCTTCCTCGCCCCGGCCGCGGTCGGTGAGATGGTCGCGCTGGCAGGCCGGCTGGCCGCCCAGGCGTGGGCCAGCGACCAGACCCACACGGTCTACTTCGAGCCCCCCGATGATTCCGCAGGCCCGGATCACCCGCGCGCCCTTCTGCAGCACTCGGCCAAGAAGGCCATCGCCTACGACCAGATCCCCGCCGCCGCGCCGATCCGGAGGCTGTATGAGTCCGATGACCTGACCGCCTTCATCGCCGCGGTCCTCGGCAAGCCCGTCCTCTACCGCAGCGCCGACCCGCTGGACGCGCTGGAGATCGCGATCTTCGACGATGGTGACGAGCTCGGCTGGCACTTCGACAACAGCGAGTTCTCCGTGACCGTGATGTACGCCCAATCCGAGGCGGGCGGCCATTTCGACTACTATCCCGCGCTGCGGACCGAACACGACGACAACTACCCCGGCGTCCAGGACGTCCTGCTCGGCCGCCCGGACGGCGTCATCAGGCTGGCCGCGAGCCCCGGTACGCTCGCGGTTTTCCGCGGCCAGCACGCCCTGCACCGGGTCACCCCGGTCAGCGGACCGCGCCCGCGGATCAACTCGGTGCTGACCTACGGAGAACACCCGGCGATGAAACTGAACGAGCTCACCCAGAAACTGTTCTACGGCCGCACCGCCTGACCGGCCCGCATCGTTGAGGAGCCGTACCTTGAGGACCAGGGACCAATGACCAGCACCGCGGCCGCTCCGTTGCTGCGGTCCGGCTTCGAGTACCGGCGCATCGACGTCGAGGGCATCATGGTCAACTGCGCCACCGGGGGGTCGGGCCCGCCCCTGCTACTGCTCCACGGGTATCCCGAGAACCACCTCATGTGGCGCCACGTGGCCCCCGTCCTCGCCCGGGACCATACGGTCGTTCTCGCCGACCTGCGCGGCTACGGCGACTCGGGCAAGCCCGCTCCCGACGCCGAGGGAAAGGCCTACTCCAAGCGGTTCATGGCCCGCGACCAGGTGGGGCTCATGCGCCACTTCGGCTTCGCGCGGTTCCAGCTGGTCGGCCACGACCGCGGGGCCCGGGTCGCCCACCGGCTGGCCCTGGACCATCCCGGCGCCGTCACCAAGCTGGCCGTGCTGGATATCGTGCCGACCCGGCACGTCTTCCATAACGTGACGCGCGCGATGGCAACGGCGTATTACCACTGGTTCTTCCTCCCGACCGGGAACGGCCTGCCCGAGCACCTGATCGGCGCGGACCCCGCGTACTGGATCCGTTCCCTGATCGGCCCGCTCCTCGGCAAGGGCGCGAGCATCGACCCGGCCGTGCTGGATGACTACATCCGCTGCTTCAGCGACCCCCGAACCATCTCTGGTTCCTGCGCTGACTACCGTTCGGCCGCGAGCATTGATCTCGCGCACGATGACGAGACCTTCTCCGCCGGGCAGAAGGTCGGATGCCCGGTCCTGGTGCTGTGGGGAGCGCAGGGTTTCGTCGGCCGCGAATACTCACCGCTCAGCGTCTGGCGGGAGTACGCCAGCGACGTCCGCGGCGAGGCGCTGCCCACCGGTCACTTCCTGCCCGAAGAAGCGCCGGACCTGACTAGTGCCGCCCTGGCCGATTTCCTCGACTAAGAGGAAGGTAGCGTGGCGTTCATGTCTACGGCCTGGCCTGCGCTGGCCTATGAACAGTGGCGAGCGACCTGTGACACGCTGCACGCCCACACCCAGGTGCTGGGCAAACTGGCGGTGAAGCTGGCCCCGCCCGAGCCGGAGCTGCAGCATGCCGCGCTGCGCCTGACCGCGCGAGGCTGGGAGACGCTGCCGCTGCCCGCTCCGGATCGTTCGGGATCATTGGTCGTGGTCCTTGACCTACGCCAGCACGAAGCGGTGGTCGAGCATAGCGGCGGCCGGACCCACCGCGTCCCGCTCACCCCGGACCGGGCCGTCGGCGCGGTGACCCGGGAGGTGCTGGCCGCGGTGCGCGACCTGGGCGGCCCGGTGGAGATCGACCCGACCCCGCAGGAGGTCCCGTGGCACGTGCCGCTGGACTCCGACGACGAGCACGCGACCTATGATCCCGGCCAGGTCGCCGGCTATTTCGCCGCGGCGACCCAGGCCGCGCTGGTCCTAGCGGCTTACCGGGCGCCCTATCGCGGGCGCTCCACGCCGGTCAACGCGTGGTGGGGATCCTTCGACCTGGCGGTGAGCCTGTTCTCCGGGTTGCCAGCCGATCCGCCGTCGGAGGACTTCATCATGCGCAACGCGATGGACGCGCAGGAGGTCGCCGTGGGCTGGTGGCCCGGTGATGCGCGCTACGGTAAGGCCGCGTTCTACGCTTACGCGCACCCGGCCCCGCCCGACTTCGCGCGCAAGACCCTGTCCCCGCCGGCCGCCCACTGGGACGACGTGCTGGGGGAGTACATCCTGGACTGGGACGACGTCCGGAAGGCCGAGGATCCGCACGCCATCGCGCTGGAGTTCACCCGTTCGGCCTTCCGGCACGCCTGTGCCGTCTGCGGGTGGGACAGCTGGCTCGCGGCCACCGCCGACGGCACCCCGCCGCCCGTCAGATGACTCAGCTGGACACGTCGATGTCGCCCGCAGTGTGACGGTTCACACATGTCCGCCCGCCGGGGCGGTTTCATCCGGACAGGCCCGGGCAAAGCAGTAACCGGACCTCCGGCAGCAATGTGGCTGTGCGTGCCGGGCAGCCAGGGGTCACGCCAAGGCAAGGGAAGAAGGGCCTGGCGCGCTTGGTCTTACCAACGCAAGCGATCCGGGAGGCGCCCCATGAGCAATCCTGAGCCAGCACGTCACGTCGAAGTCAGGGTCGGAGACCAGATCGTCGCGGCCGCCGAGGTGACGACGGCCAAGGGCCCGGCGGGGACGGCCCGGACCTCGCTGCACGCGATGTCCACCGACGTTCCCGCCGGTTACCGGGCGAACCTGGTCGATGCCGTCATGGACCTGCCCGAGGTTCAGGCCAGCACCCGCCTGGAGGCGACCATCCCGCTCGGCGACAGCGAACTGCTCGAGCGCCTGCGGCAGCGAACCACGGACGCGGTCATCCGTCCGGCCGGCTCGACCACGCTGCTGGACGCGAACATACCGGAAGGAGCACACCGTGGCGATCGCGACCGTCAACCCCGCGACCGGGCAGACCCTGAAGACCTTTGACGAGATGAGCGAGGCGGAGGTCGAGCGCCGCCTCGCCGCCGCGGCGGCGGCGCACAAGGGCTACCGACTGACCAGTTTTGCCGAACGGGGTGGGTGGATGCACAACGCCGCCGGCATCCTGGACAAAGAACAAGAACAGATCGCGGCCATGATGACCACCGAGATGGGCAAGACGCTGGCCGCCGCCCGGCAGGAGGTCGCCAAGTGCGCCGGTGCCTGCCGGTATTACGCCGACCACGCCGCCGGGTACCTCGCCGACGAGCCCGCCGACGCCGGCGCCGTGGGCGCCGAGAATGCCTACGTCAGCTATCAGCCGCTCGGGCCGGTCCTGGCCATCATGCCGTGGAATTTCCCGCTCTGGCAGGCGATGCGCTTCGCCGCACCCGCCCTGATGGCCGGCAACGTCGGACTGCTGAAGCACGCCTCGAACGTGCCGCAGACCGCACTGTTCATCCAGGACCTGTTCGCCCGGGCGGGGTTCCCGCCGGGGACCTTCCAGACCCTGCTCGTCGGCTCCGCACGGGTCGAGCCCATCTTGCGCGACAGCCGGGTGATAGCCGCGACACTCACCGGGTCCGGGCCCGCCGGGTCGTCGGTGGCCTCCATCGCCGGCAGCGAGATCAAGAAGGTCGTGCTCGAACTGGGCGGCAGCGACCCGTTCATCGTCATGCCCTCGGCCGACGTGGCGGCCGCCGCCCGGGTGGGCACCTTCGCGCGCCTGCTGAACAACGGCCAGTCCTGCATCAACGCCAAGCGCTTCATCGTGCACGACGCGGTCTACGACGAGTTCGAGCGGCTGTTCGCCGAACAGATGTCCGCCAAGACCGTCGGCGATCCGATGCTGGACACCACCGACGTGGGCCCGCTGGCCTCCGAGCAGCAGCGCGACGACGTCGAGCACTTCGTGGCCGACGCGGTCGCGAAGGGAGCCAAGGTGCTGTGCGGCGGCGCCGCCCCCGAGGGGCCCGGCTTCTACTACCCGCCGACCGTGCTGGCCGGGATCACGCCCGAGATGCGCCTGTACCGTGAGGAGGTCTTCGGCCCGGTGGCGAGCCTGTACCGGGTCGCGGACATCGACGAAGCAATCGAACTGGCGAACGGTACCGAGTTCGGGCTCGGCGCGAACGCGTGGACCAACGACGACACCGAGCGGAGCCGGTTCATCCGGGATCTGGAGGCCGGGATGGTCTTCGTGAACGGCAACGTGACCTCTTACCCGCAGCTGCCCTTCGGCGGCGTGAGGACCTCCGGTTTCGGCCGGGAGTTGTCGTATCACGGCATCCGCGAGTTCTGTAACGCCAAGACGGTGTGGATCGGCTCCTAGCCCGGCCGCGGCTAGGACCTACTTCCAGGGCTGACCACGAGGTGTCGCATGGCTGATCCTGATTACCGCACCTACGCCAAGGCCGGGATGGGCGCGCTGGCGCGGTGGTACGACCCGTCCTCCGGCCTGTGGCAGGGGACCGGCTGGTGGAACTGCGCCAACGCCCTGACCGCGGTGATCCGGTACACCAAGCTGACCGGCGACAGCAGCCAGGCGGGGGTCGTCGGGACGACGTTCACCGCCGCCCGGCGCCAGCACGCCGATTTCATCAACGACTACTACGACGATAACGGCTGGTGGGCGCTGGCCTGGGTCGCGGCCTTCGACCTGACCCGGGACAACCGGTATCTCGACGCGGCCCGCACCATCTTCGCCCGCAACACGGCGGCCTGGGACGCCACCTGCGGCGGCGGCCTGCGGTGGAACACGACGAGCAGCTACAAGAACGCCGTCACCAACGAACTGTTCCTCACCCTCGCCGCCCTGCTGCACCAGCGCACGCCGGGGGACCAGGGTAGCTACCTGACCTGGGCGCAGCGGGAGTGGGAGTGGTTCAGCTCGCGTGGCCTCATCGGTCCGGCCGGCCTGGTCAACGACGGGCTCACCGCGGCCTGCCAGAACAACGGCGGCACCACCTGGACCTATAACCAGGGCGTGATCCTCGGCGGGCTCGCCGCGCTGTTCGAGATCACCGGCGACCGCGGCTACCTCACCCAAGGCGAGTCGATCGCCAGCGCGGCGCTCAGCCGCCTGACCACCTCCGGGCCGCCCGGCTCGCCGGGCATCCTGGCCGAACCCTGCGAGGCGGCCGCCGCGGGCTGCAACGGGGACCAGACGCAGTTCAAGGGCATCTTCGTGCGCTACCTGTACGACTTCTGGCTGCAGAGCCGCCAGCCCGACTACCGCGCGTTCATCCTCGCCAACGCAGGTTCGGTATGGGCCTACAGCAAGAACGCGGCCGATCAGTTCGGGCTGCGCTGGGCCGGCCCGTTCGACCGGGCCGACGCCGCCCGGCAGAGTTCGGCCCTCGACGGCCTCATCGCCGCCGCGGCTCTCACCGGCAGCTAACCCTCCCGCCACACCACCTCTTGACAAGGTAGTGATTCGTCACTACCTTAAGAGACATGACCGAAACCAGGCAGCGGATGCCCGCGGCGGAGCGCCGCGAGATGGTCCTCGAGGCTGCCATCGCCGAGTTCGCCGTTCACGGACTGGCGGGCACCTCCACCGAGGACGTCGCCCGGCAGGCCGGGATCAGCCAGCCGTACCTGTTCCGGCTGTTCCCGACCAAGAAGGCGCTGTTCCTCGCACTCGTGCAGCGGTGCTACCACCGGGTGGAGGACACCTTCATCACGGCGGCCGCCGGCCGCACCGGCGACGAGGCGCTGGAGGCGATGGGTGATGCCTACGAGCGCCTGCTCGACGACCGGACGCTGCTATTGCTACAGATGCAGGCCTATGCCGCCTCCGAGGACCCCGAGATCCGCGCCGTGACCCGGGACGGCTACAAGAAGCTCTGGGAGCTGACCGAGAGGCTGACCGGGCTGCCCTTCCAGCGCGTGGTGGACTTCTTCGCCATGGGCATGCTGATGAACGTCGCCGCGGCCCTGGACCTGCCCGCCGTCGACGAAAGGTGGACCAGCTGGTGCCCGAAAGACTGACCACGCTCAGTTCCTGACCAAATTTTTTTTGGCCCAACAAGGTAGTGACTACTCAATACTTAGGAGAGGGCGATGACTACCAGACACCGCACCGCATGGACCTTCGCCATTACCTCGACCGCGCTGTTCATGGCCTCACTCGACAACCTCGTGGTGACCACGGCGCTGCCGTCGATCCGCGACCACCTGCACGCCTCGCTCGAGGGGCTGCAGTGGACGGTGAACGCCTACACCCTCACCTTCGCCGTCCTGCTGCTCACCGGGGCCACGCTCGGGGAGCGGTACGGCCGCCGCCGCCTGTTCACGATCGGCCTCGCCTTGTTCACCGGCGGGTCGGCGGCCGCCGCGCTCGCGCCCGGCATCGGCGCCCTGGTGACCGCCCGGGCCGTGCAGGGCGTCGGTGCCGCCATCGTGATCCCGCTGACCCTCACGCTGCTGTCGGCGGCGGTGCCCCCGCAACGCCGCGGCCTGGCCCTGGGCGCCTGGGGTGCCGTCGGCGGCCTGGCCATCGCCATCGGCCCGCTGGTCGGCGGGGCGGTCGTGGAAGGCGCGTCCTGGCAGTGGATCTTCTGGCTGAACGTGCCGATCGGCGTCGTGCTGCTGCCGATCGCCCGGCTCCGGCTCACCGAGAGCCGCGGGCCCTCGACCAGCCTGGACCTGCCGGGCGTGGTCCTGGCCAGCCTCGGCCTGCTCGGCATCGTGCTCGGCGTCGTCCGCGGCAACGACCACGGCTGGACCAGCGCCACCGTCCTGCCGCCCCTCGTGATCGGCGCGCTGCTCGTGGCCGCGTTCATCGGCTGGGAACTGCGGGCGCGTCAGCCGATGCTGCCGCTGCACCTGTTCCGCAGCCGCGGCTTCGCCGTGACCAACCTGGCCTCGCTGCTGATGTTCTTCGGGATGTTCGGCTCGATCTTCCTGCTCGCGCAGTTCCTCCAGGTCGTTCAGCATTACAGCCCGCTGCAGGCCGGACTGCGGACGCTGCCGTGGACCGCGATGCCGGTGTTCATCGCCCCGGTCGCGGGCGCGCTTTCCGACCGCATCGGCGGGCGGGCGCTGCTGGCCACGGGGCTGGGCCTGCAGGCCATCGGGCTCGGCTGGCTGGCCGCCGTGGCCAGCCCCACGGTGCCCTACCTCACCCTGGTCCCGGCGTTCGTCGTCTCCGGTGTCGGCATGTCCCTGTTCTTCGCGCCCGTCGCCAACGTCGTGCTCAGCTCGGTACGGCGGGACCAGGAAGGCATCGCCTCCGGCGCCAACAACGCGATCAGGGAACTGGGTGGCGTGTTCGGGATCGCCGTGCTCGGCGCGGTGTTCTCCGCCCGTGGTGGCTACGCCAGCGGGACCGCGTTCGTCTCTGGCCTGGCGCCCGCGGTGTGGGTCGGCGCGGCGGCGGTGGCCGCCGCCGCGGCCGCCGCGCTGCTCCTGCCCCGGCTCCGTCGGCAGGAAGCGGGCAGTCCGGGCGTCGAGCCGGCCGCGGAACTCGTTCAGGTTCGCTAACCCGAGCCAGGCCAGGAGCCCGGATCTCGTCAGTCACGGGATCCGGGCTCCGGCGTGCTCCCCGGCCTTACCGTTGCCTCCTGGTCAGCTACTCGCGCAGGCCACGGCGAAAACGGCAGTGACCGTCCGCCAGCGGCGGCAAGACGCGAATATGTGCTGTCCGATTAAGCACCTTCGGGTAATTAGATAATGCTATGGTCCTCTAGCCGGATAGGCCTGAATTAGTTACTTATACGGGGAGTAGCCGTGTATCTGGCTTTCGGGGCAAGAGCTTTGGCTGCGGGCACGCTCGGCGTCGCGCTGGCCGCCACCGCCGCGGTGGGGCTGGTGCTCACCCCGCCTGGCCCCGGGCCCGCCCCGGTACGAGCCCGAACGCAGGCCACCGTGACCATCGCTCCCGGGGTGCGGCACCTCCTGCGGGAGGCCCGGCGAGGTCCGTCGACCACGGCCGACTGCGAGCAGTCGATGCAGATCGCCTGCTATAACCCGGCGCAGATCCAGCAGGCCTACAACCTGCCGTCGCTTTACTCCCACGGGATCACCGGCAAGGGCGCGACGATCGTCATCGTCGACCCCTACGGCTCGCCGACCATCGTCAGCGACCTGCGCGACTTCGACAGCGCCACGAACGTTCCCGATCCGCCGTCGCTGCGGATCATCAGGCCCGCGGGCAAGGTCCCCGCCTTCAACCCGAACAACTCCGGCATGGTCGGCTGGGCCAGCGAGACCACGCTCGACGTGGAGTACGCGCATACGATCGCGCCCGGCGCGAAGATCCTGCTCGTCGAGACGCCGGGCGGGGGGCGTGCCGGGACCGTCAGCATGCCGCAGATCGTCGCGGCGGAGAAGTACGTGGTCACGCACCACCTCGGCGACGTGATCAGCCAGAGCTTCGTGGCCACGGAACAGGCCATCGGGTCCGCCGCGATCCAGTCGCTGCGCGGTGCCTACCTGGACGCCTACTCCGGCCATGTCACGGTGCTGGCCGGCTCGGGGGACAGCGGCGTGACCGGCTTCGAGTCGAACCAGCAGAGCTACTACACCTATCCGGTGACGGCCTGGCCGGCCAGCGACCCGCTGGTGACCGCCGTCGGCGGGACCCGCCTCAACCTGGACGCCAACGGTAACCGGAACTCCGCCGACACCGTGTGGAACGACACCTACAGCCAGACGGCGAACCAGCTGGTCAACGGTAATAATGGGCCGAACCCGCTGGCTGCCGGCGGCGGCGAATCGGTCATCTTCGGGCGGCCCTCGTACCAGAACGGGGTCCGCGGTACCGTCGGCAGCCACCGCGGCGTGCCCGACATCTCGATGAGCGCGGCCTGCACCGGCGCCGTCAACGTCTACCAGAGCTTCGGCGGCCAGGCGGCCGGCTGGTACGCGCTGTGCGGCACCAGCGAGGCGACGCCGCTGTTCGCCGGGATCGTGGCGCTCGCCGACCAGGTGGCCGGCCACTCACTCGGCCTGATCAACCCGGCCCTGTACCAGCTAGCCTCCGAGCACGCTCCGGGCATCGTAAGCGTGACGTCGGGAAACAACACGGTGTCGTTCCAGCAGGGCGGCCGCACCCACACGGTGCGCGGGTTCGGTGCCCGGTCCGGGTACAACCTGGCCGCCGGACTCGGTACCGTGGA
>JBKQQQ010000888.1:0-12169 GCA_052144275.1 Streptosporangiaceae bacterium | reverse complement strand
GCTGGGTAGAAGAGGCCAAGAAGGCCGAGACCCGGGCCACGCGCCTGGCCAAGACGGTCGAGTCGCTGCACGAGAGCAAGCGCGTGCGCTAGAAGCCCTCCGGGTCGAGCGCCGTGCTGCTCTTGGCGTCCGACCATCTGTGCACGATCGTGGTATCGGAAATGAAGCGGACCCCGCAGCCGGGCGCCCAGCGCTGCGCGGCTTCCCGCAGGCACTCGTCGACCAGCCGCGACACCGCTTCGGCGTGCTCGCGGGCGCAGTGCACGAGCACCTCGTCGTGCAGGCACAGCACGATCCGGGCGCTCAGCGGCCCGCACCGCGCCCGGACGATGACCGCCCACATCTTGAACAGCTCGGCCGCGGCGCCCTGGATCATCGCGTTGCGCGCGTACCGGCCGTAGGCCGCGACCCGGCTGCTGCTCCTTCGATCCTGGCCGGGAGCAGGCGCCAGCACGATCCGGCGCCCGCCGTAGGTGCGCAGGTCCCGGCCGGCCCGCCCGGCCCGGTCGGCGGCGTCGAGGTAAGCCATCGCCACCGGATAAGCGGTGTTGAGACGGCGCAGAGCCTGCGCGCCGTGGCCGGTGGTCTGCCCGTACATCGCGCCCAGGACCGCGACCTTGGCGACCGGCCGGTCCACGCCGAGATGCGCCGCCACCGGCGCGTACAGGTCGTCGGACCGGGCCGCCGCCACCAGCGCCTGATCACCGGATACCGCGGCCAGCACCCGCGGCTCGATCTGCCCCAGGTCGGCCCGGACGAACACGTGCCCGTCGGCGGCCACGACGGCCGGGCGCAGCGCGGCCGGCATGTTGTGCAGGCCCGCCGACGCGGTCATCCGGCCCGCCGCGCCGTCCGAGCCGGTCCACTCGCCGCGCAGCCGCCCGTCGGTGCCGAGATGCTCATCCAGCCACGCGTATCCGTACGTGGTGGCGATCCGCTCCACCTTGCGCCACTCGAGCAGCCCGCCGACCAGCGGATGCGCGTCCCGTATTTCCCGCAGCCGCCAGGCCCGGGTGTCCGGCACGTCGACGCCGACCCTGGCCAGCAGCGATCGCACCTGGGCCGGGCTACGCAAGTCGGCGGTGACACCGGCAGGCGCGTGCCGCAGCACCTCCGCGTCGCGGGCCGCCCGCAGGGCCGCGGCTTCGGCCTCACTGCGCGGCCGGGGGCCGATAAAGGAGGTCAGGATCTGCTCCGCGACCAACCGGTCCATCGGCAGCCCGTCCGCGGACAGCTCCGCGCACAGCAGTTCGGCGGTGGACTCGCAATGCGCCGTCGCGACGGCCATCGGCCGCCCGGGCAGCGCGGCCAGCGCCGCCTGCTGCTGCCCGGCGACCGTGCGGGCCAGTCCGGCCCACCGGGCCATCCGCTCGGGGTTGTCCGACCAGCCGCCGCTGACCCACTCGGCGCGCAGGTGTCCGTCCGGCGCCACCGGGTTGCTGCCGTCGCCATCGTCCATGCCGAACAGGTCGAGCGGGCCGTCTGCCGGCATCGTCTCGGTGGCCAGCCCGCGCAGCTTGGCCCAGGCCCAGCCGGGGTCGGCCCGCCAGCCGCCGAACAGCAGCCGGTGCGCTGCGGCGATGTCCCAGCACGTCGCCAGCCGCACCCCGTCAGCCGCCAGGCGCGCCGCGGTCTGGCCCGACCACACCACCCACCGCGGCCGCAGTGCCTCATCCGCGCGCCCGACCTCGGCCGCCAGGCCAGCGTCGGCTGCGACCGGCCATGCGCGATCCGCCGTGGCCAGCCCGATACCCAGGGCGGGGGAGATGACCAGCCCGACGAGATCGCCCCGGTTCACCCCCGCCTGGCGCAACGACGTCACGAGGTCCGCTCCTGCCACGGACCCAACCCTGCCACGGACGACCGGGCCCGCGACAACTTGTCGAACAAGAAAACAGCGGACCCTATCTGAACAGTTTCATGATCGTGAAGAGTTTTGAGTCTGGGCAGACGGTAAACCCTTCGTAGTAATCATGAAATGTGCCGAGCTGAGCGTGGCGTGGCGTGGCGTGGAAAGGCTGCCACGTGGCCTGCGGCTGATACCCGGCTCGTTCAGGCAAAAGGCCGGAGTATGGCCTCAGCGCATGACTACGGACCCCAGGCTGCGCATGACCTGCTTGCGCATCACGATGAACAACACCACCAGGGGCAGCACGGACAGCAGGACGGCCGCCATCACGGCCGGGACGTTGATGGCGTACTGGCCCTCGAGCTTGGTCAGGCCCAGCGGCAGCACGGCCACGCTGTTGCTCTGGGTGAGCACGAGGGGCAGGATGAAGTTGTTCCACACATTCAGGCCGTCGTAGATGGCCAGCGTGGCCAGCACGGGCTTGGACAGCGGCACGATCAGCCGGCGGAAGACCGTCCACTCGGTGCCGCCGTCCACCAGCATCGCGCCGATGAGCTCGCGCGGGATGTCCCGGACGAAGTTCACCATGACCAGCACCGAGATCGGGACGGCGGCGGCGGTCATGGTGAGCATCAGCGCGAACAGCGTGTCGTACAGGTGCAGTTTGTAGACGAGCAGGTAGAGCGGCACGATGATGGCCTGGATCGGGATGGCCAGGCCGAGCAGCAGGATGCGGAACGCGGCGCCCGCGGCCCGTCCCGTGTGCCGCACGATGCGGAACGCCGCGGCCAGGCAGAAGGACAGCGTGAGCACGACGCAGACCACCGTGATGATCACGCTGTTGACCAGGTAGCGGCCCAGCCCGGCCCCGAACACCGTGCTGTACTCGGACAGCGTGAGCCCACCCTGGGGCAGCCACGGGTTGGCGGTCAGGTAGGTGCCCTGGCTGCGGAAGCTGGCCAGCACCATGTAGTAGATCGGCGCGATCACCACCACCAGCCAGGCGGTGGCGAGGACAAACGCCACCACCCGGCCGAGGCTCACCCGTCGGCGCCGTCGGGGAGGGGTCGCGGCGCCGCGGGCCGGCTGGGATCCAGAGCGAACAGGACGGGCCGTGGCAGTATCGCTCACGCGGCTCCTTCCTGCTGGCTGGCCATGGACCCGAACCCGCTGAACCTGACCAGGCCGAGCGCGATGGCCACGCCGATCACGCCGAGCACCACGGCCAGCACGCTGGCGTAGCCGAACTCGTTCTGCTGGAACGCCGCCTGGTACATGTCCAGCGAGAGCACGCGCGTGGTGTAGCCGGGGCCGCCGTTCGTCATGATGTAGACGATGTCGAAGTAGGTCAGCGATCCGACGATGATCAGCGTGCTCGACGTGACGATGGTGTAGCGCAGCTGCGGGAGGGTCACCCGCCAGAACATCTGGGCCTGGCTGGCCCCGTCAAGGCGCGCCGCCTCGTACAGCACGTCCGGGATCTGCCGGCGGCCCATCTGGTACAGCAGCGCGTGGAACGGGACGAACTGCCAGGCGATCAGCGCGATGATCACGTACAGCGTGATGGACGGGGTGCCGAGCCAGTTCTGTCTCAGGAAGCCGAGGTTGAGGGACCTGGACAGGGCGGTGATGCCGCCGAAGTTCGGGTCGAGGAGGGCTTCCCACATGAGCGCGATGCCCGCCGTGGACAACAGCAGCGGCAGCACGTACAGCGCGGCGTACACCGACCGGTACCGCTGCCGGCCCGCGGTGAACAGGCCGAGCGCCATAGCGATGGGCGTCTGCACCACCCAGCTGTACACCACCACCTTGGCCGTGACGGTCAGCGCCTGGCGCGCCAGCGGGTCGTGCGCGAACTGGACCCAGTTCGCCCCGCCCGCCCAGTGCGGCGTGCCGAGGCCGTTCCAGCGGAACAGGCTGAGCGCGATCGCGCCCAGCATCGGCACCACGATGAACACGGTGAACAGCGCCATGGCGGGCGCGAGGCCGGCCAGGTCCGCGAGACCGCGGCTCTGGCCGGCCTGCCCCGGAGGCCGGTTACGCACCGGAATTCTGGCTGTCCATCGTGGCCGCGAACTTCTGCGGGGTCATCGTAAGTTCGAAGACCTGGGCCAGGTTAGCCAGCATCGGCGTCGCCTCCTGCGGCGGCACCGCCTGGTCCCACGAGTACTGGAAGCTCGGCGCCGACTGGACCGAGCTGTAGATGGTCTGGTCGTAGTTGGCTAGCTGCTGGCCGGCGAACAGGTCGGTGGCGCCCTTGATGACCGGCACCTCGCCCGCGCCCACGCTGGCCTTGGCGTAGTCCGGCGAGGCCAGCACGTCCTGGAAGAAGGCCTCGGCCACGGACTTCTGCGCCGCCGTGGCCTTGCTGGAGATGGCCACGTAGCTGGCCGTGTTGCCGGCCAGGTCAGCCGGGTCGCCGGCGCCGCCATCGACCGTGGGGAACGGGGCCAGGCCGAGGTTCCCGTCGGTCACGAAGGACTTGTTCAGGCCGAGCATCTGGGAGACGTCCCAGTCGCCCATCAGCTGCATGGCCGCCTTGCCGCTGTATACCAGCGCGTCCGAGCCGCCCCCGCTGTAGTGCAGCGAGTCGTAGCCGCTCTGGAACGCCCCGGCCTTGGCCAGCTGCTGGATGTCGGTGAGCGCCTTGATGATCGCCGGGTTGGACCAGGCGTCCGACTTGCCAAGCACGATGTCCTGGGCCACGCTGGGGCCGCCGATCCGGTCGGTCAGGTACTCCAGGTACATCAGGCCAGGCCACTGGTCGCCGTTGGCCAGGGAAATGGGGGAGTACCCGTGGCTCTTCAGCGTGGCGACCGTCGAGAGCAGGCCCGAGAACGTGGTGGGGAAGGTCAGGCCGAGCTTGCTGAAGATCGGCTTGTTGTAGAAGAAGTAGACAGGCTGGGTGCCCTGAATCGGCACGCCGTAGAGCTGCCCGCCGAACGTCACCGCGCCCAGCGAGGAAGGCAGGAAGTCCGACGCCCAGGCGGGGTTGCCGAGCGAGGCCACGTCGCCAGCGTCGATGAACTGCTTGAGTGGGCCGCCGCCCCAGGTCCAGAAGATGGTCGGCGGGTTGCCCGCGCCCATCGCGAGCTGGATCTTCTGCTTGTAGGACTGGTTCTCGATGTAGTCGACCGTGATCGTGTCGCCGGGGTGGCTCTTCTCGAAGGACGACACCGCCTGGTTGATCACGGTGTTGGCGGGGCTCGGGCCGGTGGTGACCAGCCACATGGTCAGGTTGGTGCCGCCGGCCTTGGCGGTTGGCGCGGCCTTGCCGCTGCCAGCGGCCGAACCGCACGCCGCGAGTACCACCGCCATCGTCGCCGTAGCCGCGATCGTCAGCCATCTTCGGCCGCTCGTCCGGTCGCCTGATCTACCCATGGCATTCCTCCGCGCCGCAAGGGCATTTCGATATGTTTAGAAAGCTTTCGAACGAGCGTCATCGTAAATTCCTGTATTCCGAGGGTCAAGGCTATCGTTTCCGATACATTACGAGACCCCAAATCAGCCAGAATCAGTTTGTGGTGCGGCACAAAGCGGCTAGCCTCGAGCGAGAAACGAGGTTATCGTTTACCGAAACTGTTTCGAACCTGACGGGGAAGGTGACGCCGTGCTGTTCAGGCCGGAATCCGCCGGGACCATGGGGCTGGGACGATGAGCCGCCCGGTGGCTGACCAGGACACGCAGCTTTGGCGGGATCCGTCCCGGCCGGCCGCCGAGCGGGTCGCGGACCTGCTCGGCCGGATGACGCTGGCGGAGAAGGCGGCGCAGCTGACCAGCCTCTGGCTGGGCCGCCAGCCGCAGGACAGCAACGTGGCCCCGATGCAGGGCGAGTTCCGTGCCCCGGAAGCGCCGTTTGCCGAGCTCATCCAGGACGGCCTGGGCCAGCTCACCCGGGTGTTCGGTACCCGGCCGGTGCCGCCGGAGGACGCCGCCCGAACGCTGCGTGAGCTGCAGGCGCAGATCGTCACGGCGAGCAGGTTCGGCATCCCGGCCGTGGCGCACGAGGAGTGCCTGACCGGCTTCGCCGCCTGGACGGCCACCATCTTCCCGACGCCGCTGGCCTGGGGCGCGTCCTTCGATCCCGGGCTGGTCGGAGAGATGGCCGCGGCCATCGGCGTCAGCATGCGTGCGGTCGGCGTCCACCAGGGTCTGTCGCCCGTCCTCGACGTGACCAGGGACGCACGCTGGGGACGGGTGGAGGAGACCATCGGCGAGGACCCTTACCTGGTCGGTTCGGTCGGCACCGCCTACGTGCGCGGCCTGCAGTCGGCCGGCGTGCAGGCCACGCTGAAGCACTTCGCCGGGTACTCGGCCTCCCGGGCGGCCCGTAACCTGGCGCCGGTGGCCGTCGGCCGCCGCGAGTTCGCCGACGTGATCCTGGTGCCGTTCGAGATGGCGATCAGGGGCGGGGCGCGGTCGGTGATGCCGTCCTACACCGACATCGACGGGGTTCCGGTGTCGGGCGACCGCGAGCTGCTGACCGCGCTGCTGCGCGACGAGCTCGGCTTCGACGGCCTGGTCGTCTCGGACTACTACGCGATCGCGTTCCTGCAGACCCAGCACGCGGTAGCCGCCACGCCCGCGCAGGCCGCCGCGATGGCCCTGGGGGCGGGCCTGGACGTCGAGCTGCCCAGCGTCGTCTGCTACGGGTCCGCGCTGGTCAGTGCGGTACAGGACGGCCGGGTGCCGGTGGAGCTCGTCGACCGGGCCGCGACCCGGGTGCTGCGGCAGAAGTACGACCTCGGCCTGCTCGATGAGGACTGGCCCGGCCTGGAGGCCGACGGCGCGGCCGGCGCGGCCGGCGGGGTCATCGACCTCGATCCGCCCGGGCACCGCGCGCTGGCCCGGCGGCTGGCCGAGGAATCCGTCGTGCTGCTGGCCAACGGCGCCGCCGCCCTCCCGCTGCGCCCGGAGGCCAGCATCGCCGTGGTCGGGCCGCTGGCCGACGACCCGCTGGCCTTCTTCGGGTGCTACAGCATGCCCCGCCACCTCAGCGGCCGGTACCCGGAAGCCGCCGAAGGACCCGCGGCCGCCACCGTCCTCGCCTCGCTGCGGGCCGAACTGCCCGGCGCGACGATCTCGTACGCACCCGGGTGCGCCGTCCGCGATCCGGACCGCTCCGGGTTCGCGCACGCCGCCGTGCACGCGCGGGAGGCGGACGTGGTGGTCGCCGTGCTCGGGGACGAGGCGGGCCTGTTCGGCCGCGGCACCTCGGGCGAGGGCTGTGACGTGGCCGACCTGCGGCTGCCCGGCGTGCAGGAAGACCTGCTGCGGGTCCTCCTCGCGGCGGGCACCCCGGTCGTGCTGGTGCTGGTGACCGGGCGCCCCTACGCGATCGGGCCGGTGGCCGGGCAGCTGGCCGCGGCGGTGCAGGCCTTCTTCCCCGGCGAGGAAGGCGGCGGCGCGATCGCCGGGGTGCTGTCCGGCCGGGTGATGCCGAGCGGCCGGCTGCCGGTCGAGATGCCCGGCTCGGCGGGCGCCCAGCCGTCCTCCTACCTGCGTCCGCGGCTGGCCGCCCGGCATCCGGGCAGTTCGGTGGACCCGACGCCGCTTTTCGCGTTCGGCCACGGCCTGTCGTACACCAGCTTCGCCTACTCCGACCTGGTCATCGCCCCGGCCGACTACGGCGGCGGCCCGGGGGAGATCGCCACGGACGGCACCGTCGTGATCTCCTGCACGGTGCGCAACACCGGTGACCGGGCGGGAACCGAGGTCGTCCAGCTCTACCTGAGCGACCCGGTGGCCCAGGTCGTCCGGCCGTTGCGCTGGCTGGCCGGCTTTGCCCGGGTGCCGCTGGATCCGGGCCAGGCGCGCCGGGTCACCTTCCGGCTGCACGCCGACCGCACCGCGTTCAGCGGCCGGACCGGAACCCGGGTGGTGGAAGCGGGCGAGATCGGCGTCGCGGTCGGCGGGGCGTCGGACCAGCTGCCGCTGCAAGGCGCGTTCACGCTCACCGGTCCTGACCGGATCGCCGGTGCTGACCGGGTCCTTGACACCCCGGTCGTGGTCCGCTTAGTCCCGGACTCAGTAACGCATGCCCATGGCCGCCTGCACCTCGGCCAGCGTGACCGATGCGATCTGGTTGGCCCGCTCGTTGCCGTCCCGCAGTACCTGCCGCACGTAGCCGGGGTCCCGCTCGTATTCGGCGCGGCGGGCCCGGACCGGCGCGAGCAGATCGTTGACGGCGGCGATGACGAGGTCCTTGAGCACGGCGGCCCCGCCCGAGCCGATGTCCGCCGCCACCTCCCGCGGGTCACGGCCCAGGCACAGGGCGGCCAGCAGGACCAGGTTAGAGACTGCGGGGCGGCGGACCGGGTCGTAGCTGATGTGCCGCTCGGAGTCGGTCTGCGCGCCGCGGATGAGCCGGGCGGTCTCGTCGGCGGTGGCCGACAGCGGGACGGCGTTGCCGCGGCTCTTGCTCATCTTGGTGCCGTCGGTGCCGAGCAGCAGCGGCGCGGCCGACAGCAGCGCGTCAGGGACCGGAAATACCGGCAGGCCGAACCGGTCGTTGAACCGGCGCGCGATCACCCGGGTGATCTCCAGGTGCGGCAGCTGGTCCTGCCCCACCGGCACCAGGTTCGCCTTGCCGAACAAGATGTCCGCCGCCTGGTGCACCGGATAGGCGAGCATCAGGCCGCTGACCGCCGGCTGCCTGGCGTGCGCGATCTCGTCCTTGACCGTCGGGTTGCGGTTCAGCTCGGGCACCGAGACCAGGCTGAGGAACGGCAGCAGCAGCTGGTTGAGCGCGGGCACCGCGCTGTGCGCGAACATCACCGTCCGCGCCGGGTCGAGCCCGATAGCCAGGTAGTCGAGCAGCAGCCCGGTCACGTACTCGTCCAGGCGCTCGGCCACCTCCCGGTCGGTCAGCACCTGGTAGTCGGCGATCACCACGAAGACCTCCGCGCCGAGGTCCTGCAGCCTGACCCGGTTCCGCAGGGTGCCGAATTAGTGGCCCAGGTGCAGCAGGCCGGTCGGCCGGTCGCCGGTCAGGATGCGGAAGGTAGCCGCGTCCCGGTCGATCAGTTCCTCGAGTTCGGCCGAACGTCGCTGGGCGATGGTCGTGGTCATGGTTTCCGTCCTCCCTGGGCCCGGGCGGACGAGAGCACCAAAAAAGGCCGTCCATCCCGGACGGCCCCGTTGTCACGCTGAATGCGACCGCCTTAGGCGATCTGCCACCACTGTGCGCGCTGCATACGCCCATGTTAGCAAAAATCAAGATCCTTGTTCCGAACGAGCCGTCGTGCGTGCCGCCGGACCGGTGCACGCCGTCCCCGGCGGCGTGATCATGGGTGCCCGCCGCCCCCGGTTCAGCCAGCCCGGTCCGGCCAGCAGATAGGCCGCCGCGGCGCATAGCTGGGTGCCGGCCGCGATCAGCAGGCAGCCGGTCACCGAACGCCCGGCCAGCGGCCCGGCGAGTGCCGCCCCGGCCGCCATCCCGGCGATCTTCAAGCTCGCGGCCGTGGTGTAGACCTGCCCGCGCATGTGCGAGGGCGTCTCCCGGTGCCGGACCGCGAACAGCGCCGTCAGCTGCGGTCCCTCGCCGGCCCCGGCCAGCGACACGGCCGCCAGGGTGAGCCAGCCCGGCGCTACCGCCACCGCGGCCATGCTCACCCCGATCGCCAGCGTGCTGGCGAGCACCCAGACGTCCGGCTGGCCGCGTCCCGGCCGGCGGGCCAGGATCGCGTTGGCGATCAGCGAGGCGACCGCCATCCCGCTGATCAGCAGCGCGCCGCGGGCCGCCCCGCCGAGCCGCTGCGCGCCGAGTACCGGACAGCAGACCAGGAGCATCCCGATCCCGGCGTAGGACACCACCGAGGTCACCGTGGCCCGCAGCAGCGGACGGCGGGTGGCGATGGCGGCAAACCCGGCCGCCATCTGGGCCGCCATCTGGGCCGCCCAGATGGCGGCCGTCTGCGGGGCTGCCCCCGGCCGGCGCGGGGCAGGCGCCGGGCCCGGGTCCGAGCGCGGCAGCGAGCAGGCCGCGGGCACGGCCAGGGCGACCAGGGCCGCGGCCGTCAGCACCGCCGCCCGGGCGCCGAACCCGGCGGCGACCACGGCCGCCAGGGCCGGGCCGGCCAGGCTGGCCGCGCTGTAGGTCAGCGCGTCGAGGGCCGAGCCGCGGGCCAGCTTGCTCTCGGTCACGAGGCCGGGCAGTTGCGCGGTCCAGCCGCCCGCCACCGACGGGTTGAACAGGCCGGCGGCCAGCGCGATCGGGACCACGGCCGCCATCGGCAGCCGGCCCACCGCGGCCTGGACGGCGACGATGCCCAGCGCGTAAGCGGCCAGGGTGCCGGCGAGGACCCGGTCCGGCCGGCGGCTGCGGTCGAGCAGCGCGCCGAACAGCGGGCCGCCCGCGGCTCCGGCGATGGTCACGCTGGCCAGCAACCCGGAGCCGGTAGCAGGCCGGCCGGTCGCCGCGAAGCCGAGCAGCAGCAGCGCCGGGCCGGACATCTCATCACCCGCCCGGGCCGTCGCGGCGCCGGCCAGGTAACGGCACAGCCCGCGTGACGGCCGGTAACGAGATTTCATAAAAACACGTTATGGTTCCTCACCTCCTCCTGCCTGGCGTTGGCCGTGCTGCTGGCCGAGCGGCAGGCGCCGCCCGGCGGGTCCTGCCGGTCGCCTTCGTGCGGGCGGCCGTTCGTCAACGTGGGCCGGGGCAGCGCGCGCCGCTACTGCTCGGCTGCCTGCGGCACCCGCGAGCGGGTGGCCGCGCACCGCGAGGCCAGGGACTCCACGAACCAAGCCGCGGCGCCGTGAAAGGGTAAGAGCATGGAATACAGCCACCTTGGCCGTTCCGGCCTGAGCGTCAGCCGCCTCTGCCTCGGCACCATGAACTTCGGGCCGCTGACCCCGGCTCGCGAAGCCCACGCCATCATGGACCACGCGCACGAGATCGGCATCAACTTCTTCGACACCGCCAACCGCTACGGCGGGGTGCAGAGCCCGCCCGGTCAGCTCGCCCAGCATGACGAGGCGCACCCCGGCTGGACCGAGGAGATCATCGGCGAGTGGCTCGCGGGCGGCGGCGGGCGGCGGGAGCGCACCGTGCTCGCCACCAAGCTGTACGGGGCGATGGGCGACTGGCCCAACGAGGGCAAGCTGTCCGCGCTGAACATCCGGCGGGCCTGCGACGCGTCGCTGCGCCGGCTGCGCACGGACCACATCGACCTCTACCAGATGCACCACGTCGACCGGGACACTCCGTGGGACGAGATCTGGCAGGCGATGGAGGTACTCGTCGCCCAGGGCAAGATCTTGTATGTCGGCTCGTCCAACTTCGCCGGCTGGCACATCGCCCAGGCCAGCGACACCGCGGCCGCCCGCGGGTTCTTCGGCCTGGTCAGCGAGCAGTCGATCTACAACCTGCTGACCAGGGAGATCGAGCTGGAGGTGCTGCCCGCGGCGATCGAGTACGGCGTCGGCATCATTCCGTGGTCCCCGCTGCAGGGCGGGCTGCTCGGCGGCGTGCTGAAGAAAGAGCGCGAGGGGCGCCGCCGCCTGGCCGGCCTGGCCAGGCAGACCGTGGAGAGGAACCGCGAGCGGATCGCGGCCTACGAGGACCTGTGCGACGAGCTCGGCGAGGAGCCGGCCAACGTGGCGCTGGCCTGGCTGCTGCACGCCGACGGCGTCACCGCGCCGATCATCGGGCCGCGTACCCTGGCCCAGCTGGACGACGCGCAGCGCGCGGTGACCCTCCGGCTCGACGACGACGTGCTCAAGCGGCTCGACGACCTGTTCCCCGGGTACCGCCCCGCCCCCGAGCATTACGCCTGGTGAGGGTTTCGCCGTGAGCGACCTGGCCGAAGCCGGTCCCGCGGGTTCGGCCGCCGCCGCTGAACCAGCCGCCCCCAGGCTGCTGCGTGACCGTTCGGGCGTGCAGCGGGTCACGAACATCGAGCTGTTCTTCGACCTGGTGTACGTGTTCGCGGTCACCCAGCTGTCGCATTACCTGCTCGGCCATTCAACCGTTACCGGCGCGCTGCAGGCCGCGCTGCTGCTGGTGATGATCTGGCAGGTCTGGGTTTACACGACCTGGGTGACCAACTGGCTGGACCCGGACCAGATGGCCGTCCGGCTGCTGCTCGTGGTGCTCATGCTGATCAGCCTCGCGATGTCGGCGTCGCTGACCCGGGCCTTCGAAGACCTGGGGCTGTGGATCGGCGGCGGCTACGCGCTCCAGCAGATCGGCCGGAGCGTATTCAGGGTGATCGCGCTGCGCGGCCACCCGCGTCAGGCCAACTTCGAGCGCATCCTGGCCTGGTGCGTGGTCAGCGGCGCGCTCGCCGTGGGCGGCGGCTTCGCCCACGGCTCCGG
>JBKQQQ010000887.1:0-3143 GCA_052144275.1 Streptosporangiaceae bacterium | reverse complement strand
AGGAGCCGCCGCGGCTCCACCTCGGCCACGTGCGGGCGGCCGTTGACGGTCACGCTGATGGTGCAGGTGGTGGGGGCCAACGTGGTCACCTCTCGTTTCGCGCGCGCGATGTGGCCAGCTCGATCCCGCGCCGCAGGTAGGTCCGGGCCAGCGCGAGCCGGGTCTGCGGGCTGGCGTGCAGGTCGCCGGCCGGGGTCAGGCCCGCGACGGCCGCTCCGGCGGCCTCGGCGGCGGCCGCGGTCACGTCGGCGGCGTCGGCGCCGGCCAGGACGCCTTCGGCCGCGGCAGCGCGGATCGCGGTCGGGGCGACCCCGGTGAGGGCCAGGGCGGCCCGCCGGATCCGGTCGCCGTCCAGGTCGATGAGCGCGGCCACGCCGACCACGGCGAAGTTCGCGTGGATGCGGGAGAACTCGACGAACGCGTGCCCGCCGGGCCACACCGGCAGCCGGATCTCGGTGAGGATCTCGTCCGGCGCCAGGGCGGTGCTGAACGGCCCGGTGAAGAACTCCGCCGACGCGATCCGGCGGGTCCCGCCCGGCCCGGCCGCGACCAGGTCCGCGTCGGATGCCAGGGCCACCGCGGGCAGTTCGGCCGCGGGGTCGGCGTGCGCCAGGCTGCCGCCGACCGTGCCGCTGTTACGGATGGGAGTGTGCGCGACGAGCCCGACCGCCTCGGCCAGCAGGGGAGCGGCCACGGCCACCTCAGCGGAGCGCTCCACCTCCGACATCCGGGTCATGGCCCCGATGACCAGGATGTCTGCCTCGCGCCGGATGCCGCTGAGCCCGGCGACGTTGCGCAGGTCGATGAGATAGCCCGGCTTGGCCAGCCGGAAGTTCATCAGCGGGATCAGGCTCTGGCCGCCGGCCAGCACCCGCGGCTCGGCCTCGGCGTGCTCGGTGAGCAGTCCGACGGCCTCGGCCACGGTGGTCGGTGCGGCATAGGAGAAGAGGGGCGGTTTCACGGCGACCTCCCAGGTCTCGCGGCTTCGTCGGCGCGGCGGGCCCGCGGGAAACGCCCGGCCCGCGGCACGGCCCCTTTCGATGCTGCCGCTGCGGGCGGTCTCCCGCCATGTGCACTAGCCCAGGAATGCCGACGATGTGCTGGTCATCCGCACAAGGCGACGATCTCGCGGATCGTCAGCGCGAGCTGGAGCTCCAGGCGCACGCTGCTGTCCCGCAGTGTGCGCCCGGTGAGCTGCTCGATGCGGCCGAGCCGGTAGGTGACCGTATTACGGTGCACGACGAGGGCGTCCGCCGCCGCCGCGGTCGAGCAGCCGGCCGAAAGCCAGGCCCGCAGCGTGGCCAGGAGGTCCCCGCCGTAGCGTTCCTCGTGCGCTTCCACGTCCTGGAGCACGGTGGCGGCGAAGCGCCTGAGCGCGTCCGGCGTCCCCGTCTCGAGCAGCAGCGCCGACAGGCCGAGCCGGCCGACGTCGACGAAACCGCCCCGGCCGCTGGCCCGGCGTAGCGCCGCCGCGCCGCGGGCGACCCGGAACGCGGTCGCGTAGCCGCCCGGGTCCCGGGCTACCGGCCCGGCGACCATGGTGACCCTCCCCGGCGCGCCCGTCGCCTGGCCGGCCTTGGCCAGGACGCGGCGCAGCGCGTCGCCGGGATCGGGTTCGGCCGGCAGCAACAGGACGTAAGCGCCGTCGTACGGCCCCACCAGCGGGGCCGGACCCGGCTCGGCCGCGGCCCTGGCCAGCTCGGGGAGGCGAACGGCGGACCGGACCGTGGCGTCGACGCTCAGCAGGGCGAGGACGTGCGGCCGGGACAGGTCGTGCCCGATCGCCGCCGCCCGGTCGAGAACGGCCCGGGGCCGGACCGGGCCGCCGTCCCTGAGCAGGTCGCCGAGCAGATCACCGGAGAGCCTGCTCTGCACGTCGAGCAGGTGCCGTTGCTGCAGCATCAGCAGGGCGACCGCGAGCGCGAACCGCTCGACGACCCGGAGCTGAACGGGCTCGGGGTCGGCGGGCGTGCCGGTCACCCACAAGCGCCCGGCCAGCTCGCCGCCCACCACGACGGGGGCGGCCCAGGCGGCCGCGTCGGCCCGGCGCCCGCCCGCCGTGGTCCGGCCGTTCGCTTCCGGTACCGGCACCCTGGCCACCGTGTAGCGGCGGCCGGCCACCTCCTGGGCCTTCAGCGCGGCGCGCGCCGCGCGCGCCCGCCGTGCGGCCGGGGCGGGCGGCGGGCAGTAGCCTTCGCCGGGAGCGCTCGCCAGCACGCGGCCGTCGGTGTCCTCCACCGTGACCGAAGCGTCCAGGGCCGACGCGAGCGCGCTGGCCAGTTCGGGCAGCCCGCCCTCATCCAGCACGAGCTGCATCAGCTGGTGGTGCTGCTGCTCGGCCCACTCCAGCACGGCTCGCCCCCGCCGCAGCTCGTCGTTGGCCCGGGACAGCTCCCGGATGACCTCCTGCTGCTCGGCCCGCAGCCGTGCCGTCTCCAGCGCCATCGCGGCCTGGCCGCCGAGCAGTTCGATGAGTTCCAGCTCGGGTCCGCTGAACTGGCGTGCGGTGACCGAGTAGGCGACGATGACCCCGGCCCCCTCGTCAGATCCGCGCAGCGGTGAGGCCAGCAAGGCCTGGTAGCCCTGCGTCGGCGCGAGGTGACGCAGCCTGCCGTACGAGGGGGCCTTCCGCACGTCGGGGACGACGATCGTGCGATCCTCCCGGTACGCACGGGCGGCCGGGGTGTCGAGGTCGGGACCGGGCGGGTGGATGCGCAGCGAGCGGCCGTCACTGACCTGGGCCAGGTAGTCGGGCGTGAGGCCGCTGCAGCCGGCGATGTGCAGGCATTCCCGCCGTTCGTCGGCCAGCATCACCGCGCAGAACTCGAACCCGATCAGCTCACAGGCCTGCTCCGCTACCCGCGTGAGGACCTTCTCGAGCGGCTCGGCGCCGTTGACGGACCGAACGATCTCGCTCACAGCGGACATCCAGGACCGCAGCGAGGCCGGGACTTCCGGCATGCCCATACCAGCCCATCCTTCCCACCAGCGCATGAGCTGGCAAGAGCAGGTGCGATGCGCCGTCTGGGGCCAGCTGATCAGGTGTGGCCGGCGTCGGGCGTCGTGACCTGGGCCTTATCGTCCTCGGTGCGTTCGGGGAGGAGCAGCAGCGCGCCCGCGAGGAAGCACAGCGCGCCGATGAA
>JBKQQQ010000886.1:0-11489 GCA_052144275.1 Streptosporangiaceae bacterium | reverse complement strand
GTCGGGGAGATGCTCGCCAGCGGCGGCGCCGAAGGCACGCGGGAGCGGGCCGGAGCGCGGCCGGTGCCGGTCGCGGAGGCCGACTTCGCGCCGGTCGTGACGCGGCCGGGCAAGGTGATATGCGTCGGGCTGAACTACCGGGCGCACATCCTGGAGACCGGGCGGGAGCTGCCCGAGTATCCGACGCTGTTCGCCAAGTTCGCCGACACCCTGCTCGGCCCGCGGGACGACCTGGTGCTGCCCTCGGTGAGCGAACGGGTGGACTGGGAGGTCGAGCTCGGGGTCGTCATCGGACGGCCGGTCTACCGGGCCACGCCGGAGGAGGCCGCGGCGGCCATCGCCGGGTACACGGTGATCAACGACGTGTCCATGCGGGACTGGCAGCGGCGCACCCTGCAATGGCTGCAAGGCAAGATGTTCGAGCACTCGACACCGGCCGGGCCTTATCTCGTCACCGGGGACGAAGTCGGCGACGCGGCCGACCTCGAGGTCAGGTGCGAAGTCGACGGCGAGATCATGCAGCAGTCGCGGACCTCGGACTTGCTGTTCAAGCCGGCCGACATCATCGCCTACGCGAGCCAGGCGATCAGCTTGAAGCCGGGCGACCTTTTCGCCACGGGAACGCCGGGCGGGGTGGGCGACGCCAGGAAGCCGCCCGTCTACTTGCAGGCGGGCAACGAGCTACTGGCCTGGATCGAGGGCCTGGGCGAGTGCCTGAACCGCTGCGTCGCGGAGAAGACCGGCTAGCGCGATATCCCGCCTGGGCCACTCGGGGTCCGTTCCTGCTGCCTGCCGAGGTCACGGCTGAGCGCCCAGGGTGACGGTCGCCGTGGCCGAGTGACCGGCTCGGGAGTACTCAAGCGTGACCGTGTCGCCGGGCTTCTTGGTGAGGCTCAGCTCTTGCAGCCACCGGCGTGATGTTCTTGCTGGCCTCGTTTCAGTCACGACGGCTCCCGTAGATCAGGTCGTTGCTATCGGACACCTCAGCCAGTGACAGGAGCTCGGGCGGCTGCGTGAGCAGCATGCGCAGGGCTGGCGTGACCGAGGCGGGTCCCGGACCATCCGCATGCGCGGCGAGCACAGCGGTACGGACGCTGGTGTGGAGGGCATCCGGCCCGATGTCGATGTCGTCGGTGTGCAGCGCCGCGTATACGTTCGGTCTGGGTGCTACGAGCCTGAGCCTTACGGTCAGGTCGGCCAGCCGGCGGTGTAGTGACTGAAGCGCCGCCAAGGCCTGGTCGTCAACGGTCGCTGCGGCGGAAAGCTCGAGAACAACCGTGCCCGCGGGTGTGGCGGCGGCCGCCAGGCGAGCGCTCACGGCATCGCCGAGCGCTCCGGCGATATCGGCGCTCAGCTCGCAGCTGAGCCGCAGGCAGATAATGCTGCCAGCGGCCTGGCGGCTCGCGCCGGGGCCACCCGGGACGCCGGCTGAGCACCTCGCGGCGCGCGACGGCCACCGGAAGCGGGAATGCGCTGACAGCATGGCAACGTCCCTAGAGGGCAAATGCGGGCGGGCACTTGTCTTGTCACTAGGAACACCAGCCTCGGTTAGATCGCCGTCGTTACGCCTCCCCCGTGGGGGGTGACGTCGTCCGGCATCGCCGGCAGTTACCCTTTAACTTCCGGCTACGCTGCCAGCTGTGAACAAGCAGGAACGGACGTACGAGATCCTGCGGGACCGCATTCACGCCGGGGTTTACGCGCCGATGGCCAGGCTCAACATCGACGCCCTGGCGCGCGAACTCGGCGTGAGCCCGATACCGGTGCGCGAGGCGCTGCGCCGGCTGGAGGCGCAGGGCTGGGTTCGGTTCAGGCCCAACGCGGGCGCGATCGTCTCGCCGGTGGACGACACCTCGTGGGAGCAGGCCATGGTGACACTGGCCATCCTGGAGGGTGCCGCCACCGCCGAGGCGCAGCGCCACCTGCGCACGTCCGATTTCACCCGGCTGCGGAAGATCGCCGCGGACATGGAGAGCCAGGACGACCCGGTCCGGTTCGGCAAGCAGAACCGGCGGCTGCACGAGGCGATCGTGGCCCGGTGCGGCAACACCTGGCTGCTTGACCTCCTGCAGCAGACGCACGACCGGCTGGACCGGGTCCGCTCGACCATGTTCTCGTACCTACCGGAGCGTGCCGCCGAGGCGGCGCGCGAGCACGCCCGCCTCATCGAGTTGCTGGAGGGCGGCGACCCGGACGAGGTCGAGCGGTACGCCCGGTGGCACAAGCTGCAGACGGTCGAGGCCTACCGGGCACGCAGAGACTAGGGGCACGCACCTGGTCCGTTCGGGATGACGGTTACCCGCCCGCGACCGGCACGTCGTGCCAGAGCCCGCCGTTCAGGTTGATGTTGTTCCCGCCGTCCTGGCCGGGCGCGCTGTCGCCGATGTAGGTGTACAGCGGATGCCCGTCGTAGGTGGCCTGCGTGGTGCCGTCCGTGCGCTTGATCGTGCCGATCGTCCCGGTGACCCCGGGGCCGGCCGAGGCGTTCCCGGCCACCGGCGGCCAGTAGGCGGCGCACGACCCGTAGCAGACGGACTTGTTCGGGCTGTCCGGGGCGAACCAGTAGAGCGTGAGGCCCTTGGCGTTGGTGAGCAGGCTCACGCCGCCGATCTGCCTGGCCTGCAGCATCTGCCCGCCGCTCGCGACCGGCTGGGTCTTCGGCGTGGCGACGAAGGCGGCGGTCAGCGCGAGCCCGACCACCGATGCGGCCGCGGTCGCCTGGAGGGCCCGGCGGCCCAGGTTCAGGGCCAGGATCACCGCCGTCGCCAGCACGGCGAAGGCAGCCACGTCGATGATCGCGGCGACGATGCCCGCGGTGGTCCGCACCTCGGTGAAGCCGAACAGGCCCACCTTGAGCGACAGCAGGTAACCGCCGAGAGTACTGGCCGCGAACCCGGCACCGGCCGCGGCGGCCAGCCAGTGACGGGTGACGAGAATCGCGACGGCCAGCACGAACGCCGCGATTATCTGCAGCAGGAACAGCCAGCCGATGGTTGGTATTGACCTGTAGCCGGTCAGGTACAGGTCCAGGTGAATTGATCCCGAGGCGATGAGAAAAGCCGCCCCGGCGATCCCGTAGTACCAGGACCGCCGGGGCAGTGACGCCCCCCTTATGCTCCCCACAACCCTGATCACGCGATCGCCGACTCCAGGGTTCAACGGCTTGTGTAACGAAATGGTAAGCCTTGTTAATCGCCAGCGTAGGCCTTCTCGAGGGCGGCGACGTCGAACTTGGTCATGCCGAGCATGGCCTGCGTCACCCGGGCCGCTTTCTGCGGGTCCGGGTCGGCGATCAGCTCGAAGAACCTGGTGGGGACGATCTGCCACGAGAGCCCGTATTTGTCTTTCAGCCAGCCGCAGACGACCTCCTGGCCGCCCTCGGACAGATGGCTCCAGTAGTAGTCCACCTCGGCCTGGTCCGCGCACGGCACCACGATCGAGATGGCCTCGTTGAAGGTGAACTCCGGGCCGCCGTTCAGGGCGGAGAACTTCTGCCCGTTCAGCTCGAATTCGACCAGCATCACCGAGCCGGCCGGCCCGGGTCCCGACTCGGTATAGCGGTGGACACGGCCGAGCCCGGCGTCCTTGAAGATGCCGGTGTAGAAGGTCGCGGCCTGTTCGGCTTCGGTGTTGAACCACAGGCAGGTGGTGAGGGCGTTGTCAGTCATTGATGCCTCCTTTTCTTATGTAACGGCGGGCGGGCGGCAAACTCATCGGCCCGGCGTGATACGACAGGTCGGTGAGTTCGAAGCGGCAGATCATCAAGGCGATGGCGGTCATCAGGCGGCCACGGGACGGGGCGTTGCTGGTGTCCGAGTCACCGGAGCCGTTGTTCCAGCGGCCGCTGGGCGGCCACGTGGAGTTCGGGGAGTACGCGGCGGACACCATCCACCGGGAGTTTCTCGAGGAGATCGACCAGGTCGTGACCGACGTACGGCTGCTCGGCGTGCTTGAGAACATCTTCGGCTGGCGGGGCGGGACCGAGCACGAGGTGGTGTTCATCTACTCCGCCGCCTTTGCCTCTGATGCGGCCTATGAGATCGAGGAGCAGCTCATCCGGGACGACACCGATCCGAAGAACCGCGTAATCTGGCGGGCAGCGGATGCGGTCAGCCCGCCCTTGTATCCAGCCGGGCTGAGCGAGCTGATCGCCTCTTCGCTTGAGTTAGCGAGGACGCGGATGACTTGTCCCCAGATGGGCGGGATGGCCGGCGAGGGCCAGATCCTGGCCCAGATCGACTTCGAGGAGCAAGGGCAGCCCACCGGGACCGGGGAAGATCACTTCGCTCACGCGACGGGCCGGACCTGCGAGGCTTGCGGCCAGGTCATCGAACCGCGACAGGCCGCTCGTCGCCGGGGCGAGTCGGACTGGGTTCATGATGTGTGCCCGCGGCCCGGCGGTCGATCCGGGTGAGGGCGGGCAGCGCCAGGATGCCGCAGATCAGGGTGGGCAGGCCGCCGATGACCAGCGACCAGCGGGCGCCGACGTCCTGACCGACCCATCCCACGATCGGGCCGCCGATCGGTGTCGAACCCAGCCAGGCCAGCGCCCACAGCGCCATCACCCGGCCGCGCATCTCCGGCTTGGCCGCCAGCTGGAGGGTGGTCTTGGCCAGCGAGTTGAAGGTGATGCTGCCGTAGCCGACGAAGACCAGGGCGGCCAGTTCCAGGGTCAGGCTCGGCGCGGCCGCCGCGGCCAGGATGGCGATGCCCCAGCCGATGGCGGCCAGGCACAGGGCGCGGGCCGGGGGGCGCGGGCGGGCGGCCGAGATCAGCCCGCCGGCGACCGCGCCGGCGCCCATGACCGAGGCCATCACGCCGTAGGCGGCGGCCCCGTGGTGGAACACCTTGCTGGCCATCAGCGGCAGCGTCACCTGGAACTCCCAGGCCAGCGTGCCGATCACCGCGATCATGACGAGCGGGATGAGCAGTTCGGGGGTCGATCTCACGTAGCGCAGGCCCTGCCGGACCTGCCTTTTGCGGCGGGCGATGCGCTTGGCCGGGAACAGCTCGGACTTGCGCATGGCGGCGAGCGAGACCAGCACGGCCGCGAACGACAGGGCGTTGCAGGCAAAGCACAGGGCCAGCCCGATGGCCGCGGCGATCACCCCGCCCAGCGCGGCGCCGAAGACGCGGGCCATGTTCATGGCCACCGAGTTGAGCGTGACGGCGTTCGGGAGATCGTCGGCTGACACCATCTCGGAGATGAAGCTCTGCCGCGCCGGGTTGTCGAAGACGTTGACGAAGCCGAGCGCGACGGCGAGCAGGTAGACGATCCAGAGCCTGATGCTGTGCGTGGCGATCACGACGGCGAAGACCGCCGCCAGCAGGCCTTGCAGCGACTGGGTCAGGTAGAGGACGCGCCGCTTGTCCGTCCGGTCGGCGAACACGCCGCCCAGCGGGCCGAACAGGAACATCGGCCCGAACCTGGCCGCGGTGGTCAGGCCCAGCTGGGTTCCGCTGTGGGTGAGGTCAAGCACGACGAAGGACTGCGCGACGGTCTGCATCCAGGTGCCGGCCACCGACACGAGCTGGCCGAAGAAGAACAGCCGGTAGTTGCGCTGGCGGAGCGACGAGACCATCTGCCGCGGCCGGAACCGCGCGCGGCGGGCCGGGGATGCGGGCTGCACCGGGCTCCTCATCGTCCTGTCATCGACTATTAGTTCCGCTAAACAAATTACCACTGGTCCCGCTGGGACGCCGGGCGCAGCAGGAACGGCTGATGATCAGCGGCCTGAGTGCGGATCGGCGGGCGGCCATTCGGTCGCCAGCAGGCTGAGGATGACCTCGTCCGCGAAGCTCCCGTCGACCCAGGCGGCCTGGCGCAGAGTGCCCTCGAGCACGAAGCCGGCCCGGGTGGCCGCGCCGATCATCGCGTCGTTGTCGGCGAGGGTGTCGACCTGCAGCCGGTGCAGGCCGCGGACGGCGAAGCCGTAGCGGCACAGCACGCGGACGATGTCGGTGCCCAGGTGCTTCCCGCGGAACGCCGGCCGCAGGGAGATGCCGAGGTGCGCGCTGCGGTTGTGCAGGTCGATGCCCCACAGCAGCGCCTCGCCCACCAGTTCCCCGGTAGCCAGCTCGACCGCGGAGAACTTGACCGCCGCGCCAATGTCGTCGCGGGCGGCCGGTCCCCGGTAGGGCGAGTCGGCTGACCCGGGAGCCACCGGCCGCCAGGGGCGGCTGTCGCTGCGCACCCGCGTCTCCACGTCGTTCAGGAGTTCGGCTTCGAAGACCTCGACGTCACTGTCCTGCTGGGCCCGCAGCCCGATGATCTCTCCACGGAGCATTCGCCGTTCATACCGGGCCCGCGCCGGGATGGCAAATACTTATCTCAAGGGGAAGTACCTGGCTCCGTTCGGTCCAAAAATGAATTTATGACCTGGTTGAACTCGGCCGGCTTTTCCGCGAAACACAGATGCGACGCATCCTCGATGACGACCAGCTGCGATCCGGCGATCCGGCGGTGCATGTCCGCCAGGTGGCCGGGCGTGCATTCGTCGTGCCGGCCGCCGACCAGCAGCGTCGGGATCCGGATTTCCGCCAGCCGATCCATGATGTCCCAGGTCTTCATGCGCTCGGCAGGTGCTTGGCCAGCTGCCCGATCGAGGTCGCGACCAGCAGGCACGCGATCAGGGCGAGCAGCACGGCCAGCGGCAGCGCGCCGCCGGCGTAGGTGGCGCCCGCCGCGATTGACAGCGCGACCGCGCCCGCCGGGGCCATCGAGGTGACCGACTGGAACAGGACTTCCCGCAGCCCGATGGCCCCTCGGGCCAGACCGGTTCCGGTGGCGGCCATAGCGCCCTCCTTCGTTGCCTACCAATATGGTCATAAACCGGACCTTGAGTTTCAAGAGGCTGGCGTTCCTGGAGTTGCATGCCGCGGACGATGGCCTGACCGCAGCCCCGGCAGGGCTAGATTTGGCGCGTAGGGTTCGGCCCGGCCCGGCCCGGCCTGGCCCGTAAGGAGCTCGCCGCCAGCCATCCGGTCATCGTCGACAGCCTGAATAAGGCTTAAGGAGCAGATCGACATGTCTCTCTTCCAGAGGGCTCACGACATACTCGCCGCCAAGACGAACAAAGCGCTCGACGCCGCCGAGAAGCCCGACGAAATGCTCGATCTGTCGTACGAGCAGATGCTCGACCAGATCACCAAGGTCCGGCAGGCGCTGGTCACGATCGCCGCGTCGCGCAAGCGGATCGAGCTGCAGGAGCAGCAGCTCCAGCATTCGGTGGACCACCTCCAGGATCAGGCCAAGGCAGCGCTGGCCCAGGGCCGGGAGGACCTGGCCCGGGAAGCACTCTCCCGCAAGGCCGCTGCCCAGGCCCAGATCGACGGGATGGAACCGCAGCACCAGCAGCTGACCGAGGAAGAGCAGAAGATGGAGCAAACGCTCCAGGTCCTGCAGGACAGGGTCAACAAGTTCCGGACGCAGAAGGAAACGCTGAAGGCCCAGTACACCGCGGCCAGCGCGATGAGCTCGGTGAACGAGAGCGTGGCCGGGATCTCCACCACGCTGGGCGATTCGGGAGCGGCGCTGCAGCGGGCTCAGGACAAGATCGCCACCATGCAGGCGCGGGCCGGCGCGCTGGACGAGCTGCTGCAGTCCGGGGTGCTCGAGGACGTCGGCGGCGACACCGACGACATCCAGAAGGAACTGGACGAAGCCGGGACGGCCGCGGACGTGGACCACGAGCTCGCCGCGCTGAAGGCCCAGATCGGCCCGGGCAGCACACCGCCGGAGCTGACCAGCGGCTGACGCGGCATCGAGCCAGCTAACCCGGCGGCAGCGGCCTGCGGGAGCGCTTCGGCGGCCGTGAGGCGAGCATCATGGACGCGCCGCATACCCAGAAAAGAAGATAGATCACCACGCTTGTGGTGATCGCAGCCCGAATGGTAACGGGACCGGGGACGATAGCGACCGCAAAAAGAGCCGGAAGCACTATCCCGAATGCGCAGCACGCGGCCGCCTTTCCCGCCCGCGACCGGGACGGCGTGCGCGGCTGGGCTCCGATCGGCCCGGCGGGGATGTCGGCGGTGACGTCGGCCAGTTCCGCGTAGGTCCGTGCGGCGAAGGCCTGGCTCACCCGTAGATCGAACTCGTCCTTGGTCAGCCGGCCCTGCACGAACGCGGCTTTGAGCACGTCGATCACCTGCTCGCGGTCGGCGTGCGACGCGCGGAGGCAGCTACCGCGTCCGGCGAGGTTCGTCACACGATTATCGATCACCATTCCGCGTTCGCGATCAATATGAACGAGCCGACTAGCCAGAAAAAGAGATAGATGACGGCGGTCCTGGCGATCGTAGCCACGATGTCTGCGTAACCGGGGACGATAACGGCCGCAAAAAGGGCCGGCAGCATTATCCCGTATGCGCCCCACGCGGCTGCCTTTTTCGCCCGCGCCCGGGCCGGGTCGCGGGCCGCTGCCTTTCCCGCCGGCGCCCGGGCAGGATTGCGCGCCGGCCGGGCCCTGGTTAGCCCGGCGGTGACGTCCGCCAGTTCCGCGTAGGTCCGTGAGCCGAACGTCTGGCCGATCCGCGCCTCGAACTCATCCTTGACCAGCCCGCCGTGCGCGAACGCCGCCTTGAGCACCTCGATCACCTGCTCGCGGTCGGCGTCCGACGCCCGCAGGTAGCCGCGACCTGCCGTTACATCGTCTCCTGGCCCTGTGGTCATGGCGCCTCCCCACGAGGACGATGCCAAGCAGCCTAGCGCGGCTACTCTCCGTCGGTCATCCCCGTTGGTGCCAGGAGTTCATAGCACGGGACAGGGGAAGCACGTTGCGCACCGGTCATTGACACTGTAATAATAACAGTGTCATACTCAGGGAGTGGAGGAGCCGTGGACGATCCTGGAGCTGGCGGAACTCGCTGCCGAGACCCTGGCGGCTACCCGGCCGGCCGGGCCGGAAGGCGTCCCGGTGCGGGCAAATGGCCGGGTCCGGGACGTGCCGAACGAACGCCTGATTCGCTGGTACGTCACCGTCGGCCTGGTCGACCCTCCGCTGAGCCGCCGGGGCCGGGTCGCCCGGTACGGGCGGCGGCACCTGCTTCAGCTCGTGGCGGTCAAGCGCCGTCAAACGGAGGGACGATCGCTCGCCGAGATCCAGGCAGAGCTGGCGGGGGCGACCGACGAGACGCTGGCAGCGGTCGCCGGCGTGCCGGACATCGAGCCTGCGCCGCAAGCCGCCTCGGCGGTCCCGTCCCGCTTCTGGGTGCGCCAGCCGCGGCAGCCCAGCCAACCCACGCCTGCCGCGGAACGGCCCGGCCAGCCCGAGTCCGGCGCCGCAGACGACAACCATACGGATCGCGGTGCCGCCTTTTCCCTGGCTGGGCTCATCCATGGTGTCAGGCTCGCACCTGGGGTGATGCTGTTGATTGAGGGCGCGGACCGCGAGCCCGGTCCGGACGACGTGACCGGAATCGTGAACGCCGCCCGGCCGCTGGTCAGGGAACTGGCCGACCGGGGCCTGTGCGCATGCGGCCCGGGTGATCCGCCTGGAGTCCAGGGCCATCCGCCTGGAGTAGAGCAGCCCGCTGAGGAGAGCCAGACATGACCACTGACATCGCGCCGCTGACCACCGAGCACGGCGGCGAGCCGGAAGCCGGCCCGGGTGCACTCGCGACGAGCAGGGGGAACCTGCCACTGGATGCGATCGACATCCGCGCCGCCATCACCGGCATGTCCGCCAGCGTGGAGCTGACCCAGGGCTTCCGTAACCCGTTCGACGCCCCGCTGGAGGCGACGTACATCTTTCCGCTGCCGGATCGGGCCGCGGTCACGGCGATGCGGATGGAGTGCGCCGGGCATGTCGTGGAGGCGACGCTGAAAGAACGCTCCCGAGCTCGCGAGGACTACGACAAGGCGATCGCGGAAGGGCGGCGGGCAGCGATTGCCGAAGAGGACCGCCCGGATGTGTTCACGATGCGGGCCGGGAACATCGCCCCCGGCGAGCGGGTCACCGTCCGGCTGATTCTGGCCCAGCCGCTGCCCTACCAGGACGGCGAGGTGACGTTCCGGTTCCCGCTGGTGGTCGCCCCCCGCTACATCCCGGGCCGCCCGCTCGGCGGTACCCCGGCCGGCAGTGGCGTGGCCGCTGACACCGATGCCGTCCCCGATGCGTCCCGGATCAGCCCCCCTGTGCTGCTGCCCGGGTTCCCGAACCCGGTCCGGCTCACCATGAGCGTCGACATCGACCCTGCCGGGCTGCCGCTGGCGGGAATCCGTTGCAGCCTGCACGCCATCGCGGAGGAGGCGGCCGCGGACGGCCACACCATCGTCCGGCTGCGGCCAGGCGAGCGGCTGGACCGGGACTTCATCTTGCGGCTGGCGATGGCCGACGCCAAGCGGATAGCAACGTCATTGGCGCTCACCCCGGATCCGGGTGAAGACCCAGCGCAGGGCACATTCACCCTCACCCTCCTGCCGCCAGACGGCGGCGACCGACCGCGGCCTCGCGACGTGGCGCTGGTCCTCGACCGCTCCGGCAGCATGAGCGGCTGGAAGATAGTGGCGGCACGCCGCGCCACCGCCCGGATCGTGGACACGCTGACCAGCGTCGACAGGTTCACGGTGCTGTGCTTCGACAATGCGGTCGAGCGGCCGCCGGGCCTTCCGGACGGACTCGCGGAGGCGACTGACCGCAACCGGTTCCGCGCCATCGAGCAGCTTGCCCGGACGGACGCCCGGGGCGGCACCCAGATGCTCGAACCGCTCGAGCAGGCGGTGCGGCTGCTCGCCGGCGCGGCCGAGCCGGAGACCACCGACGCGCCGACGGCGGACAGCCGCCCGGGCCGCGACCGCGTGCTGGTCCTGGTCACCGATGGGCAGGTCGGCAACGAAGACCAGATCCTGCACCGGATCGGCCCGCTGCTGGCCCGGATCCGGGTACACGTCGTGGGCATTGACCAGGCGGTCAACGCCGGATTCCTCAGCAGGCTCGCTGGTGCCGGACGCGGCCGTTGCGAGCTGGTGGAATCCGAGGACCGTCTGGATGAGGCTGCTGCCCGCATCCACCACCGGATCGGGGCGCCGCTGGTCACCGCGCTCGCGCTCGCGGCGGACGGTCTGCAGATCGTGCCCGGGACGGTGACCCCGAGCCTGCTACCTGATCTGTTCCCCGGCGTGCCGGTAACGATGGCAGGCCGCTGGCGCGGTCGTCCTGGCGGAACAGTCACAGTTCGCGGCACAGCGGCGGACGGCATGCCGTTCGAAAGCAAGGTCCTCGCGGCCGCCGGCGGCAACCCGGCGAGCGCGGCGAACTGGGCGCGCGCCCACCTCCGCGACCTCGAGGATCGCTATGCCTGCCTGGCCGGCCACGACACCGCCGAGCTGAGCAGCCTGGAACATCAGATCACGGAAGTCTCTCTGCGCTACGGCGTGCTGTGCCGGTTCACGGCGTTCGTGGCCGTCGATTCCCGTGTCGTCACGGATGGGGGCGTGCCGCACCGGGTGACCCAGCCCGTCGAACTGCCCGCCGGATGGGATCCGG
>JBKQQQ010000885.1:0-11605 GCA_052144275.1 Streptosporangiaceae bacterium | reverse complement strand
CTCCTGGCGACCCCCGCAATCTGAGGCCAGGCGCGGTGAGCTGGCCCTCGCCTACGCCCGCGATGGGTACGCGCTGCTGGAATCGGTCTACGATCCCTCCACGCCGCCGTGGCTGCGCGAGCTGCCGGCGGTGGACGTGCTGCGCCGGGTGCTGCTGCAGAACTACACGCGGACCATCACCGCAGGCGGGCGGGAGGTGATCAAGCGGCGGGAGAAGGAGCCTGAGGGCGACGGTCTCCCGCCCGGCCATGCCCGGATCGCCTCCCCGTATGACACCGATGCCCGGTGGGGCGTCAAGCGGGAGGAGTTCTGGCTGGGCTACAAGCTGACGTCACCGAGACCTGCGACGACGCCCCGGCCTGCACCTGCCGCCCCGGCGCGGCAGGCCAGCCCGCCGCGGGCAGTGCGGGCGCTCCAGGCCGCGGGCATGACAAGGGCTGCGCGCACCTGACGGCCCCGAACCTGGTCACGCACGTGGCGACCACCGACGCCACCGTGACCGACAACCAGGTGACCAGCGTCATCCACGGCGACCTGGCAGGAAAGAACCTGGCTCCCGGCCGGCATTACCTCGATTCGGGCTACCTCAGCGCCGCCTTGGTGGTCTCGGCCCTGACCACCTGGGGCATCGCGCTGATCGGGCCGCTGCTCGCCGGCACCTCCGCCCAGGCCCGCGCCGGGGCCGGCTACGCCCGCGCCGACTTCACCGCCGACTACGACGCCCAGACCGTCACCTGCCCGCAGGGCAAGACATCAGCGTCGTGGTCGCCGTGCACCCAGCACGGCAAGGACGCCATCGTGGCCACCTTCTCCGCCCGCGACTGCGGCCCCTGCCCGGCCCGCAGCCAGTGCACCACCAGCGGCGCGCGACGGCGGCATCTCACCCTGCTGCCCCGCGACCTGGCCCAGGCCCAGGCCGCCGCCCGCGCGGCGGAAACCAGCATCCCGTTCCAGGCCGACTACGCCCGCCGCGCCGGCGTCGAGGGCACCATGCACCAGGCAACCAGCCACGGCGCGCGCCGCGCCCGCTACCGCGGCCTGCCCAAGACCCGCCTCGACCACGTATACATGGCCTGCGCGCTCAACCTGCTCCGGCTGGAGGCCTACTGGACCGGCACCCCATTGGACCGGCAGCGGACCAGCCACCTGGCACGCCTCGAACTCGGCCTCGCCGCATGATCCCGAATTAACCACCAGGATCTTATGGGCGGGCAAATCGATGTCCGGGCCGATGCCGCCATCGCCGGGACGGCCGGCGCCGCGGTCGGCCGCGAGCTGGTCGCGCTGATCCGGAGGCTGGCCGCCGGGCACGACGGCCAGCGCCCGCCGGGCCTGATCGCTGGCTGGATTTGCGTGCGCGCGGGGGAGCTGCCGCATGCCGGGGTCCGCTCGGGTCTGGTTCCGGCAAAAGCGATGACGCGTGCCCGCCTGGACCGGCGCCTGCTAGCAGGCACCGGAATGGCCTGGGCTGCGGCAGGTAGCGGTCCGGGAGGCCGCCGTCGCCGGGTGTCCGCAGGCCAGCCGGCGGATTCCGGATACGCAGGGCGCCGCTGCGGGAGAGGGTCACTGCGGGGCCGGTGCCGTGGAGGCTGGGCCGGTGCCGCCCAGGATCAGGAGAAAAGATGACCGCCCTGACAGATGAGCCCGATCCGGCGCCGTCCGCTGCGCAGGCGCCGGGCGGCGCGCGTGCCGCGGACGCGGCTGGCGGACTTGGGTTTCCCGGCGTGCCGCGGCTGGAACTGGATCACCTGCTGGTGCAGCTGGCGGACCGCGCTGATGACGTGCTGGCCGCGCAGGGGCGTCTGCGCAGGCTGCTGCACGCGAATGCCCTGGTCGCCGGCGACTTGAGCTTGCCGGTGGTGCTGCGTCAGATCAGGGTGCTGCCCAGGGCCTTCCCCGGTGTCGGGTACGCGGCGCTCGGCGTGGTTGGCCGTGACGTGGGGCTGGAGCAGTTCGTGCACGCCGGCATCGACGATAAGCTGGTCGCGAGGGTCGGTGACCTGCCCCGTGACCGCGGGATCCTGGGCCTGCTGATCAGCGAGCCGGTCCCGATCCGGCTTGCCGACCTCAATGCTCATTCCGCGTCGGCGGGGTTCCCGGCGGGACATCCGCCGATGGCCAGTTTCGTCGGTGTCCCGGTCCGCATCGGGGAGGAGGTCTTCGGCAATCTCTACCTCACAGAGCGCTCCGGGGGCGGGGAGTTCACCGCAGAAGATGAGGAGCTGGCGATCGCGATCGCGAACGCACGGCGGTTCACCGAAGCCGAGCAGCGCCGCCGGTGGCTGGCCGCCTCCAGCGAGCTGACACCTTTGCTGCTGTCCGGCGAGGCGGCACAGCCGGTCATGCTGATCACCCAGCACGCCGCGGCCGCCGCGGAGGCAGACTTCGCGACGCTGGCCGTGCCCCACGGCGCGGACCAGGTGATCGCGACAGGCGTCACCGGCGCCCTCGCCGCGAATCTGCTGAACCGGACAGCGCCGCTGGCGGACTCGCTGGCCGGGCAGGCGATCCTCACCGGCAAGCCCAGCCTGGTCACCGGCGGCTGCCGCGAGGCGGCCACCGCGCTGAGCGCCGATGCCGGCCCGATGATCGTCGTCCCCCCGGCAGCCGGGCGAGCAGGTCCGCGGCGCGCTGATGCTGGGCCGGCTGGCTACCGGCCCGGGATTCACCGAGACAGACCTGGACATGGCCGCCTCCTTCGCCGGCCACGCCGCTGTGGCCATGGAACTCGCCAAGGCCCGCATCGACCAGGGGCACCCTGGCTCAGGCAGGAGACCACGACCGCATCGCGGGTGACCTGCACGACCATGTCATCCAGGAACTGTTCGCCCTCGGCCTGACACTCCAAAGCCACGCCGCCCGCAGCGACCCGGCCACCGCGGAACGGATCAACGGCTATGTCGACACCCTCGACGAGGTCATCACCACGATTCGCACCAGCATCTTCGGGCTCCACCAGCCCCGCCACGCCTCCGCCGACGTGGCTGCCCGGCTGGTGGAGATCATCGAGGAACATACCCCGCAGCTCGGCTTCACAGCCGGCATCAGCTTCGCCGGTCCGCTGGACCCAGGCCCGGACGAGGTACTGGCCCACGACATCCGTTCGCCCGCTAGGCCGCCGCCGGGGTGCAGTCGTCCCTGTCATCGTGGAAAGACTCCACCATCTCCCAGACCATCGCGGGCGTGATCGCCGTGTCCGGGCCGGACGGCGGGCCTATGAGCTGCTGCGGGGCATCGGCGGCCTGGGGCCAGGGCCTGGCGACCCGGGCCGTCTTGCTGGCCGTCGGCTGGCTTATCCGCGAGCGTGGCGCCGACGTGGTGGAGCCCCGGGTCGGCCGCGATTCCCCGGCGTGTCAGCGGATCGCGGTCAAGTCCGGCTTTCCCCTGGGCGGGACCGTCAGCAGCGTCGTCGAGGCGACCGGCACGGTAGCCGAAGACTTGCGCTGCATCACCGGAGCGGGTGAGCAACGAATGTGTCACCAACAGCCAATATCTGATCTTGGTGGCCGGAGGTGAAGCCAGCCGGAGGTTTCTGGGCTGGTGTCCCGTTAGATGTTCTGCACGAGTTCTGGCACGCAACAGGCGGGCGCTGGGCTGCAGGAGCCGGCGCCGCGCGGCCGCGAGCACATCCGCGGCCGCGCTCTTGCCTGGCGCCGGACTCAGGCGGACCATGGCCACGTGCCGTCGGCGCTCGTGGGGGTCGCGGCACCGACGGAAGGATTTCTCCGGTGATCAAGTATGTCTACGAGATCGACTATCCGCCTGGAGGCAAGGCCAAGTACCTCAAGTGGGTCCGGTCGATCGCGGATGCTCTTCAGGCTCCTGCCGAGTTGCGGCGGCTGGCGTCATACGACAATGTTTACTCGGCGACACCCCATCGCGTCGTGGAGTTCACTTTCGACTCGCCGGCGGACGCGGCCAGGTACTTCGACCGGAAGGAGATCGGGCTGATAGTGCGAAGCGAGCTGCCGGCGCATAGCGCCAACATCCGTATCAAGGTCCTGGCGCTGCGTGACGATTACAGCAAGGACAACGTGGCTGGTACGGCCGCTGCGCAGCAGGATCAGTCCTGAGTTCCTGTTTGCACGCCGGGCGGCGCGGTACTGGGCCCGATCGCCGGACCGGGCTGGCCTGATCGCCTGTGGTCCCGTTCAATGACCCCTGCCCGCCGCATGAGGCGGCGGGTCGTCGGCGAGGTCAGCGAAACGCTTTACAGCACTCCGGAGGATGCGCTCGCCACCGCCGGGGCACTCGGGCTCGGCGGGCGCGGCAGGCACATCCTGGCCGCCACCTTCGGCAATGTGCACGGTGTCTGCAAGCCGGACCAGACGAATCCGGGACCCTTGGAACGGCCTCCCCGTGCGCGGGCAGCCACACTCGGTGACATGCTGTCCGCCGGCGGGCAGTCCGCGTGACCGCTTGAGCGCGGCAACCGCTTCGTCGGCTACCCGGTCCTGGGCACTGGCAAGGACTGCCGTCTCCACGACCCGGTATCTCGGTTCCGATACACGCGGCCGTCTGCGTCTCCGAGATCGTCACGCCAACGAAACCATGGCCGGGGCAATCGACCTCCAGCGCGGCAGGCTGGCCCGATTGACAGGGCGGGCCGGGTCCAGCGCCGCGCCCGCCCCTCACCCGACGTCCCGCAGGGGCTTCCATGCATCGGCCCGGGCAAATCCCACCGGAGCTGATCGTGTCGATGTCATCCGCCGCAGCGACATCCCTCGGTCCGTTCACCGCCGGCGGCTGGCAGGGCGCACCGGCCGGCACGCCAGGGGAGCGGAGCAGCATTCCCCGCCAACGTCCAGCAGTGCAAAACGGGGCAGCCGGCCTGCTCACCGTCGCGCTGGTGCTGATCACCGTGACGCTAGCCGCCAGGGCCGCGTTGGACTGTCCCGGCCGGGCTCGGGCTCGCCCCGCCGGCCGGACCGGCGGTGGCGCGCAGCACCATGACCGAACGGCCGGTCACGTCGACCGCCGTGCCGCTGGGCAGCGCCGCAGGCGGACCGCCTGCGGCGGTGCCGGGCCGGCCCGGCACCGCCGCCGTGTCGACGACAACATGCCAGCCGGCTGCGTGATCGGCGCCGGGCAGGACGAACCGCACGGCGTCGTCGTGCGCGTTGAAGAGCAGCAGGAAATGGTTGTCGCGGACGGGCTCGCCGCGGGTGCCGCGCTCGGTCATGGCCTCACCGTTCAGGAACACCGCCAGCGACCTCGCGTAGCCGCCGTGCCAGTCCGCATCGGTCATTTCCCGGCCGGACGGGGTCAGCCAGATGATATCCCGCAGGCCGCCGGGGCCGGTCCGGGCAGGGCGCCCGCTGAAGAACCTGCGCCGCCGGAACACCGGGTGCGCCCGGCGCAGCGCGGACAGCGCGGCGGTGAAGTCGGCCAGGTCCGCGTATCCGGCGGCGTTCTCCCAGTCCACCCACGACACCGGCGAGTCCTGGCAGTAGCCGTTGTTGCTGCCCCGCTGGGTACGCCCCAGCTCGTCACCGGCCAGCAGCATCGGGACGCCCTGCGAGCAGAACAGCGTGACCAGGAAATTGCGGACCTGCCGGGCGCGCAGCGCGCGGACCGCCGGATCATGGGACGGGCCTTCCGCGCCGCAGTTCCAGGACCGGTTGTCATCGGTGCCGTCGGAGTTGTCCTCGCCGTTGGCCTCATTGTGCTTGCCGTTGTAGCTGACCAGGTCCGCGAGGGTGAACCCGTCATGACAGGTCACGTAGTTCACTGATGCGACCGGCCGCCGCCCGCTGGTCTCGTACAGGTCACTGGAGCCGGCCAGCCGCCGGGCGAACTCCGGCAGGGCATCCGGCTCGCCGCGCCACAGGTCCCGTACGCAGTCGCGGTACTTGCCGTTCCATTCCGACCACAGCGGCGGGAACCTGCCGACCTGGTAGCCGCCTTCCCCGACATCCCACGGCTCGGCGATCAGCTTCACCTGCGACACGACCGGATCCTGCTGGACCAGATCGAAGAACGCGGCCAGCCGGTCCACGTCGTGCAGCTGCCGGGCCAGGGCCGCGGCCAGGTCGAAACGGAACCCGTCCACGTGCATGTCCAGGATCCAGTACCGCAGCGAGTCCATGATCAGCTGCAGCGCCTGCGGGCTGCGGGCATTGAGACTGTTGCCGCAGCCGGTGTAGTCCAGGTAGACCGATAGGTCGCCGTCGGCAAGCCGGTAGTACGCGGCGTTATCGATGCCGCGGAAGGACAGCGTCGGACCGGAGGCGCCGGCCTCGGCCGTGTGGTTGTAGACGACGTCCAGGATCACCTCGATGCCCGCCGCGTGCAGCGCCTTGACCATCGACTTGAACTCGGTGACCTGGCCATCCGGCTCGGTGGATGAACAGTAGCCGTTGTGCGGCGCGAGGAACGCGATCGTGTTGTAACCCCAGTAGTTGGACCGGCCGGCCGCCGCCAGCTGCCGCTCGGAGATGAACTGATGCACCGGCATCAGCTCCACCGCGGTCACGCCCAGCCGGGTCAGGTGGTCGATGACGGGCGGGCAGGCCAGGCCCGCATAGGTGCCGCGCTTCCCGGGCGGGACCCCGGGATGGCGCAGGGTCAGGCCGCGGACATGCGCCTCGTAGATCACCGTCTCGTGATACGGCGTTCGCGGCGGCCGGTCGCCCGCCCAGTCGAAATACGGGTTCGTCACGACATTGCGCGGCATGAACGGGGCGCTGTCGCGGGTGCTGATCGCCTCCGGCGCGCCGGCCCGGCGGGAGAACAGCGCCTCGTGCCAGCGCACCTGACCCGCGACGGCCTTGCCGTACGGGTCGAGCAGCAGCTTCGCCGCATTACACCGGTGACCGCGGTCCGGCGCGTACGGGCCGTGCACGCGATACCCGTAGTGCTCGCCCGGGCCGACGCCCGGCAGGTAACAGTGCCAGACGAAACCGTCCACCTCGGTGAGCTCGACCCGCGTCTCCCTGCGGTTACCCGGACCGAACAGGCACAGCTCCACCCGCTCGGCCACCTCAGAGAACAAGGCAAAATTGGTCCCTGACCCGTCCCAGGCGGCACCAAGCGGATAAGCAGCGCCGGCCCAGACACGCATCCACTGACTCTACCGGCAAGGAACGCCAGAACGGGACGGGCGAGCACGGCCGGGGTGTGCGACGCAAACGTATGCGACACATACGTAGGTGACGCGGAAAGACAGAGGGCATGCTGGTCGTGATAGGTGCCCGGGGTGACCTTCAGCCGTGCTCAGACCCGATTCCGCGAGTAGTGCTCAGGGCTATTTCTCGCGGCTGTTGCTGCTCTTAGTGGCGGTGATTTGCGCGTGGGCATGCTTAAAGTCCGGGTGTCGCGCCGGGTCGCGGTTTCCGGGTTCCTGGTAAAGGGCCGTGGGGCCGGTGGTCAGGAGATCGCGGGGAGTGCCCGCAGCCGGGCGAGGATTGCGCACGCGCCTGCAGGCAGTGAACGGACTGCCTGAACCAGCATGACCGTCTGCGCCTGACACTCATCGGCAGAATCGGATGCGTCGGGGTGGTCGCTGGGGCTCGCCCGGTGGCAGCGCAGGTCCACTGGAGGTGGATGCCAGGTACCTCCGGGGTACATGGCAGGTCGATCAGGGTCATCAGCCTGGTCGGCAGGTCGCTGTCGTGCTGGCTGGCAGGTAACGCGGTGCGCCATCTGCTTGCGGTACGTAGATATCGGGGTGCCGGCAGATAGTGCCGGGGCCATGTCGGGGGCTTTACTCTCTGCGGTGGCGGGCCTTTGCAGCTAGCCGCGGCGCCCCGGTGCCGCGATCATCGCGGCTACTTGTGCCGGAATGACATTCCTTAACCCTGGTATCCCCGGTATGGGGTGATAGCCGCCGCCGGTGAGTGGTTCGTCTGCCTTGCCTCAGCGCGCGTTCGCCCCGGCTGGATGCGCTTGGGGGCGCAGAGTTCTGCCTGCTGGTTTGCGCAGGTCAGGCGGTTGTGCGGACAGTGTCCGTGGCTGTCCGTGCGATGGGCCGCCTGGATGCCCGTGTGCACGGACATATGCGGACAGCGTCGGTGCGGCGAATGCTGAACAGCGGCGTTTACGCAGGTCAGCGGTCATATGGTGTGGATAGGAGCGGAACACTGTAAAACCGTCGGCTCAGCCTACGTTGGTTCGAACCCAACACCTGCCACCACCTGCGAAAACGGCCCGCTGGCTGCGGAAACGCGGCCCGGCGGGCCGTTTCCTTCTTGTCCCGCCGTGTGTCATGGTGTGCCGCTGTAGGGCATGGCGTAGCAATCGTTACGGACATATAGCGGACAGCGTCCGGGCCGAAGCAGCGGTCCGCGGAACCGCTTGCTTTGCCGATCCGTGCCCGTTTTGTCCCGTTACACGGCACCCGGACTGCCCCGTCTGACTGGTGCATGTCGTGCATCCCGGCGGCCGGTTCTCCGCCGCTCTGCTCGCGCTGGGCGGCAGGCTGGTCTTGTCCGTGCCTGCGGCCTGGGCAGGCTGTCGGATCGGCCCGCGTTATCCCATCAAGGCGCCGCGGAGGCGGTGACCGGGTGCGCCGCCCGTCGCCGGATAGAAGACTGGCCCGGGCGGTGCCGTGGCCAGCGACGCTGCGCGTGGGTCTGGACGCTCCACGAGCGGCGGTGTCATGTCGCAGGGGGGCGTTCCCGGCGCCCTTCTCAGGGACTGGGTCTGGCTGAGCTGGTCATGTACCTGTCGTCGACTGGTGATGTACTTGTCGTGGACCCGCCGTATACCTGCGCTGGTAACGCGCCGGATCACCAGGCCGCAAGGTCCGGTTGCGGCTGCGGTGAGCGAGGTGTTTCGATACGTCAGCAACGATTCGCTTGCGCTCGCCTTCCCGGTCCCCACCTGACGCCTCTCACGACGCCTTTTCCTCATCGCTCACCACGACGGTCTTCAGCCAACGCAGCATGAGGTGGTTTGGAGCCTCCCTCCGCAGGGCGACTCCGAAGGGCCAAAATCCTTCATCTCCCGCGCAGCACCGCATCAAGGACCCGTCCTACATCGGCCCCTCCTTGCGCTCAGGACACACTCTGGCACCCCACAGGCGACCACCGAAACCCCGACCCATTCGCAGGGTTGGAACACTGCTCTCTACCAGTTTGGCTGCCGGGCACGACATGAAGGTCGTCCAGGAGACACTCGGCCTGTCGTCCATCACGATCGCCGCCGACACCTACACCTCCGTGCTGCCCCAGCTCGCCCGCAAGTCCGCCGAGGACGTCGCCGCCCTCATCCGCCCCGGCGGGCAGGCCCCCACCCCGCCCGGCAAGCCGCACCAGGCCACGCGGCCCGGGCGCACGCCACGCGGCAAGGCCGCCCCGGCCGGCCGCACGACCGGAAGGGGGACACGATGAGCAGCAGTCGGCCACCCACGCTCCTGGAGTACCTCATCGAGCACGACTTCGTGCCCGCGGCCGAGGGCACGTGGTTCGACCATGACACCGGGGACGGCACATCAGAGTCGTCTACCAGCCCGGCGAGGAAACCCAGCTGATCTCCCTGACCTCGGCCATCGGCTGCCGGTTCAAGGTCATGTTCTACGTGGGAACCCCGGATGCCGTGATCATCGTCGCCGTGCGGGCCGCGCTCCGCCTGCCAGCCGATGCCGGGACCCAGCCGCCTCGGCCCGCCCCGGGCGTGGGACGGGCCGCCCGGGAGACGAGCCGACGGGTCCCCGCCGGCGGGAAGGCGGGCCGCAATGACCCTCGATGAGCTGATGGAGCTGGCCAGCGAGGCGCGCGAGAACCTCGGCGGCGACGCCGAGGTCCGGATCGCCAGCCAGCCTGGCTGGCCCCTCCGCGCGGCACTCGCCTGCGTCACCATCCCGCACAGCACCGACCCGTCCGACCTGTACGGCCCGGACGAAATTGCTACCGGGCAGGAGAAGGACGGGACCTTCCTGTGGCTGGCCACGGGCGACCTGCCCGACCGTGAGAACCCGTACGCACCCCAGCACAGGGAGCTGTTCGCGCTGCTGGCCGGGGTGTTCGCGCAGGCCAGGTCGCGGCTGACGGCGTTCGCGTACGTCGGCGCGCTGCTGGCCGAGCCGAGGGATCGCAGGTCGTGCTGGCAGCTGGCGGAGGCGGCCGGACATGCCACACCGCGGCGGATGCAGGCGCTGCTGGCCGAGCATGCCCGGGACTGGGAAGCGGCGCTGGCCGGCACCGTGCCGGGACGGCCCGGGCTGGGCCGAGTTCCTGCGGTCCAAGGGCGTGATTCATGAATATCGCCTGGTGGCATAGGTTTTCGGCACGCACAGGACACATTCGCGCCGGTACCCGCACTAGCCCGTGGCCATGGCGCTCACCTTCATGACCGTGGAGTCCCGGGAGACCAGGCGGCATGGGACGGTGTGCACGCCGTGCGTGGGTTCGCCATTGATGGCTAGCATCAGGTGCTCGGCAGCCACCCGGCCGAGGTGCTCCAGGCACATGTCCACGCTAGTGAGCGGGGGGTCGGAGCCGAGCACCATGGGGCTCCAGTTATCGTAGCCGACCACTGCTACGTCCTCGGGCACCCGCTTGCCGATCAACCGCAGCGCGTCGGTGACGCCGCGGGCGATCTGGTCGCTGCCGCAGAAGATCGCGTCCGCGTCCGGGTTACCGTCCAGCACCACCCGGACCGCCTCCCGGCCCCATCGCTCGCTCCACTCGCCGTACAGCACGTCGTGCGCGGCGAAGCCGGCGCCGGCCTCGGTGACCGTGTCGCAGAAGCCACGCGCCCGCTTGCGGGCACACAGGAACCGCTCCGGGCCGGTGATATGGCCGAACCGGCGCCGGCCCAGGCTGAGCAGGTGCTCGGCGGCGAGCCGGCCGCCGCCGGTGTCGTCGGGCAGGATCGCGGGCTCGTCGCTGTCCATCGACTGGGTCATCGCGTACACCACCGGGATGCCCAGGCCCAGACCGATGCTGGGCCTCGGCTCGATCCGCCGCCCGGCCACGATCAGCCCGTCCACCTGGCGGCTGAGCAGCATGTTCAGGTACTGCCGCTCGCGGTCCGGGTCGTCCCGGGTATCGCACATGAACACCGAGATCTGGCCGGCCCCGAGAGCATCCCCGGCGCCGAGCATGACCGGAACGCTGAACCGGCCGAAGCTGTCGGTGCTGATCACGCCGACGGTGTAGGTCCGCCCGGCCAGCAGCCCCCGGGCCAGCACGTTCGGCGCGAAACCCAGTTCCCGGGCCGCCGCCGCGACCCGGCCCCGGGTCTCGGCGCGGAGTTTGCCCTGGCCGTTCAAGGCCTTCGACGCGGTCCCGGTCGAGACACCAGCGCGCGCGGCGACATCCCGGATTGTCACCCGCCTGGCCGACTCCGGCAGCGGGCTGAGTGCAGGCACGCTCACCGGGTCAGCAGGAGACGGTGCGCTGGGCGGCTGAGAACTGGCAGGCAAAGGGTTGCTCCTGGGACCGTGCCCGGCCTGGCTGACCGAGACATGTAATCAGGTCGGGACTATGCAGGCTTTGACGTCAGGCTAAGCGCTTCCCCGGCCTAGGCGGCTAGGCGCTTCCCCACAATCGCGTATCAGAGGAATTGGTTTTCTCAGCGCTGAGAAGCCGAAGACGTTGCCGGTGCCTCACCGGCAACATGACGCCCGGGAGCTGGAGTGCGCCAGGTAAGCGGTGCAGAT
>JBKQQQ010000884.1:0-12697 GCA_052144275.1 Streptosporangiaceae bacterium | reverse complement strand
GGGTCACCCAGTTGTTCCCCGAGGGACACGTGATCGACCTGCACCCGTGGGAGTACAACGAGGTGCCGGTCATGCTCGGCACGGCGTTCTCGCTCGACGTCCCGATCGTGGCGCTGCACCTGACCCGGCCGCCGATCGAGATCCCCGACAGGGAGGCGCTGGGCATCCCGTCTCACCTGGCCGCCGCGCGCGGCGCCTACGTGCTTCGCGACTACCGGCCGGGCCTGCCCCGCGGCGGCACCGTCTTCGTCCGCGGAACCATGCCGACGCGGAACCTGGTGAACGTGCTGCCGTCGCTCGACGCCAGGGGCATCAACGTGAAGATCGTCGCAGCGGTCAGCCCGCAGTTGTTCGCCCGCCAGCCTCTTGAATACCGGCAGTTGGTGGCCAGCCCGGCGGAGCGACTGGACGCCATGATCATCACCAACGGCGCGTTCAAGCTGATGCGGGAATGGGCCGACGGCCCCCTGGTCAGGGAATACTCGCTGTCGTCGGACTGGGACGACCGGTGGCGTACCGGCGGCTCGGTCGACGAGGTCATCGAGGAGGCCCACCTGGACGAGGCGCACATCTTGCCAGCGCTCGAGCGGTTCGCGGCCGAGCGAGATGACCGGCGGCGGCGGCTCAGAGAACTGCTGAACGACGGGTGAGGCCGCTCGGCTTGCGCACAGGAGAGCCCAAGGAGGCCCGCTTCGCGGTTCTTGATACGCCGCATTAATGGACGTGCCTATTTGCCTCATGGCTTTCCGGCCTGGCAAAGATGTCCGGTTTCGCGCTCCAGACCCCATTGCGGCCGGTTAGGACATCTCTTCCGCTACCTTCCTGATAAGGTTAATGGACTTCTCCGCGGACAGCGCGTTCTCAAGGAGGAGTTCAAAGTTTTCCCGGCATTCTGTGATCCGGGGATCGTCTCCTGTCACCATGCTGGCGAACTCGCCCTGACCAGCGTCGATATAGAGCAGGTCGGACAGCCCGCCATCGAACTCCAGCAAAATGAAGGGCCCATACAGCCCTCGGTGCGCGCCTGCCTCGAACGGGATCACCCGTACTGTCACCAGGTCATCCTGCTCTGCCCTGTCTGCTATCTCACGGAGCTGACTCGGCATGATGTCCGGGTCTTTGGCGATTCCGACATGACGGCGAATCACTGCCTCATCCACTACGTAATATTGACGAGGCCCGGGGTCCCGCTGCGCCAACTCTGACTGGCGTTGGAGGCGCAGCCCGACCATCGCGGCGACCCGGACCGCGTCGACTGAGTTGACGGTGACTGCCTCGGCATACCCGGCGGTCTGAAGCAAGCCGGGGAGGAACCCGGATTGAAACTGTCTGATGAAAGCGGCACCCGCCTCAAACCCAACATAGTTGAGGTAAGCCGGAGAGACGTCATCCCGGTATTTGTCCCACCAGCCCCGCTCGCGCGAGCCCCGGTTCAGGAGCTGAAGTCGCTCGCGGGTGCTCTCCGACGTAACTCCGTACTTAGTCAGGAGGGCATCAAGATCCACCTTGGTGATCGAGCTCCGGCCGCCCTCGACCCGGATCAGCTTGGACGGCGACCACTCCAGTTGGGCGGCAACCTGCTCTTGGGTCAGCCCGCCTTCTCGGCGCAAGCGGATAAGCTCACCGCGGAGAAGAGCGCTCTGAACAACCGGTCCCTGATCGGCGGGCATACTGAACTACTCTCTTAGCGTGCTTGGACCACGAGTGCAGAACACCGCGAGGTGAAGTGAACTTGCATTATAACCTTCGCCTTGTCCGCAGCTAAGTTTCAGGCGCCAGTATCACGAACATGCCCCGCCCAACCCCGATCGTTCCACTCATCAGGATCGTTCCACTCATCAGGCTGACCACCGCCCCGCGATGGCATACCGCGCTAAAAAGTGCGCTCCGGGGTAGCCCCGAGGCTCATCCGCGGCCTACCTCTCCATTCCGAGTGCGCCTTAGAAGTCCAAGCCATTGGGCTGAAGTGACAACGAGGACCGCCCCTGACCTGTCACGCGAATCTCTGACCAGCACAGACGAGTCCAATTGGGCCACCTCAACACACTCGCCGCTTCCGCCGCTCGCTCTGCTCTTACGCCAGACAAGCATGGAGTACAGGTTCGGCTCAGCGGCCATCTAACAAGCTCCTCGGATCGTCGGATAACTATAGTTCTTGTACTTCCAAGCCCAAATTTTCGAACATTTTAATCTAAAATGCACCATCTACACTTCGCGACTAAACTCAGCACCCGGAGATGGTCAGACCCTGCCCGCATATATGGCAACGCAAGACCGTGCCGTCACCGAGTGATGTGCAACTATTTAACTAATGGTGAACGCGTGACTAGGCGGAGGTGAGCGCGCCTGCGTGACCTCAGGACAATCATGCTAGGACATCTCCTCTGCCACGTGCCGGATGAGCTCGATTGACCTCTGCGCGGACAAGGCATCCTCAAGCAGTTCCTCGAAATCCTCCGCGTACTTCGCAGCCTGGGGATCATTTCCAGCGATCATGGTGAACTCCTCCCGAGCTGCCTCGAGATAAAGCGCGTCGGGTAGCCGCCCTCCTTCGAACTCCAGTAGAGTGAACGAGTCGAAGAGCCCTGGGTGCGCACCAGACTCAAAAGGAATCACACGGACCGTGACCAGATTATCCCGATCCGCCCTCTCGGCGATACTGCGAAGCTGATTTGGCATGATGGCACGATTTTTCTTGATTCCGACATGTCGATGAATCACCGCTTCGTCTATGACGAAGTACTGACGAGGCTTAGCCTCTCGCTGGGCTAGTTCCGACCGACGCCGTAGGCGCAGTTCCACGATTGGACCCACCTTTTGGGGGTCGACCGAGCCGACTTCAGTAACGACTCTGGCGTACTCGGGAGTCTGCAGCAGGCCGGGTATAAACCCGATCTGAAACTGTCTGATGAACGCGGCTCCAGCTTCCAGGCCCACATAGTGGAGATAGGCCGGGGAGACGTAATCCCGATAGCTGTCCCACCAGCCTCGCTCCTTCGCGGCCCGGTTCAGAGATTGAAGCCGCTCGCGGTGGCTCTCCGAGGTGACACCGTACTTAGAGAGAAGGGCGTCAAGGTCGACCTTCGTGATCGAGCTAGCCCCGCCCTCCACTCTGATCAGCTTGGACGCTGACCACTCAAGCTCCCGGGCGACCTGCTGCTGGGTCAGTCCCCTCTCCTTGCGGAGGCGCACGAGCTCACTGCGGAGAAGGGCACTCTGAACAACCGGTCCCTGGTCGGCGGCCATAAGGAAAAGTTACTCTCTGTGGCCGCGTCTCGGCACCGAAGGTTACAGATTGCAAGGTAACAATAAGGATGCAGTCGACATGCTGCCTGCCAAGTCACCATGAGCCTCAGTTCTCAACCTAGCCGGAGAGGCCAGCGTACGCCGAGATTAGAGCTGATCGTGCGGTGTCACCTGGCATCGCTGCCTTCCACAAGGCAAGCATACGATCTGCAACATGGCAAATTGCAAGATTTTAGGAAGACTGCTAGCATAGTCACAGGTAGGCTTCATCCGGATCACGGACACAGAGTCACTCTCTGCAGCTGAGAGTGACTGAAACCGTCCGCGCCGCTCTCTCCCAGACCACAGAGAGGAAGGGCCATGGGTCTCCGGTATCGCGCGACGCTCAGCGCTCATCGGAGGCCGCCTCCACACATCACAACTCGGCGCATGGCGGTGGCCCGTTGAACAGCCTTACGATCTCAATCGGCCGCCTGGTCTTCAAGTGCAACGTCGAAGTAGGACGATCCGGGCCCTCGAGCGTCGATGACAAGGCAGGTGAACTCGATGCCTCACAGATTCGTCCTGCTGGGCTCCGCCATCGGCGGCACCGCGCATCTACGCTGAGAGCGACACACAGCGCGCTAGCACGGCAATCCAGTTTGGAAGACCCGTATCAGGCGGAGCGAACCGACGGGAGTAATCACGAGGGATTCCTCGCATCCCGCTCCACCTCAGTTAACTTCTGGGAATCCCTTTACCCGACCGAGCGGGAAGCGCTCAGGTCGATGGCCTCCTGGCGGACGTTCGCGGCCGGTGCCCGGCTCATGGAAGAAGGCGAGCGGGCGGATTACGTGATGGTGATCCTCGGCGGCCAGGTCAAGATCTGCATCGATGAGAACGGGAGCGAACGCGTGCTGGCCGTACGCGGCCTGGGCCAGCTCGTCGGCGAACGGGGCGCTTTGAAGGTGAGCGTGCGTTCGGCCACGGTCATCGCACTGGACATGATCTGGGCCCTGGTCGTTCAGACCAAGGACTTCGCGGCCTTCATCAGCGCCCACCCCCGCGTCCTGGACATCGTGCAGAACCAGCTCTATCAACGACACACCGAGGCACCGGCCGGCTACGGGTACGACAGCGATGACCTAGGTGGCTTCCGAGCCGAGCCCGCCAACACCACGGCCGCCGCCGACCAGACTGACAATAACTACAGAGCTGGGCATTCACGTCGGCAATCACAACCACTGAAAGGCGAGAACTGCACGGTCTTCCTAACCGACGTGGTCGGGTTCGGCGCCCGCACGCGCACTGACGGTGATCGCCTGCTGATCAGGGATGCGCTTTCCCGGATGACCCAGGCGGCTATGCAGGGCATGCCTGATGCGCAATCCGAAGACCGCGGTGACGGTTTCCTGACCGTGGTACCGCCGAACGTTTCCACCGCGAGAGTCATTGACCAGCTGCTCAGAGAGCTGCCCGCAGCACTCGAACTGCATAACAGCACTCAGCGCGAGTCCGTCCGGTTTAAGCTGCGATTGGCCGTGAACGTCGGACCTGTGGTCAGCGACACCATGGGTGTTTCCGGCGAGGCGATCATCGTGGTAGCACGGCTGGTAGAAGCACCGAGTTTCAAGAAAGCCATCGCCGAGAGCATGGTTAGCCTGGGCGTCATGGCGTCACCGTTCGTCTATGAGACTGTGATCAGGCACAGCTCAAACCCGAGCGACGTGGCGAGCTACTCTCGAGTTCCTGTCGAAGTAAAAGAGTCCGACACTACTGCCTGGATGAAACTATTCGATGCCCCGCTACCGTCCTCCCTTGTTCCCCATCCCGCGGCGGAGCCTCACCTCGGTCAATTAACGCGCTTCTTCGGAGCCCGGATCTCACGATGCGAGCAGCGGCTCGATCCGCGTCAGGGTTTCCCTGAGGTTGGGCTCGGAGGTCAGGTCGCGCGCCGCGGAGAGGGAAAGCCAGCGCAGCAGGGCGTGCTCGTTCTCCGCGCGGGCCGCGTCGGGGGCCTGGGTGGCCATGAAGAACCGGACGTCGGCGTGCTGGTGCGCGGGTTCGCCCTTGCCTGGCGGGACGTTGACGATGACCACGTGCCTGATCTGGGCGTCCGGCCACGGTTCCAGGTCCGTCAGGCCGGTCTCCTCCTCCGCTTCCCGCAGCACGATGGCGAGCGGGTCGGTCTCGCCGAGGTCGCCGTGGCCGCCCACCTGGAGCCAGGCCTGCTGGCGCTGGTGCCAGCGCAGCAGCACCCGGGCGGTGGGCGGGTGCACGATCAGCGCGGAGGCGGTGACGTGCAGCGGGAGGTCGCGCTGGTACGGGTCGGCGGTGGCCTGGGTCAGCGCCCGCACCCGCTGGATGTCGGCCGTTTCGGCGTCGCCCTGCGGGCGGTAGCGGTCCAGGAGCGTGACCAGGTCAGGCACCGAACAAGTATGGCAGCCGTCCGGTAACGCCGGGGATGCAGGCGAAGATGCCGCCCGCCAGGGGCTGGGCTTGCCGGTCGGCGGGAGTGAAGTTCTCCCGGGCGGTCGTGATGTACAGGGTGCTCAGGCCCGCGCCGCCGAACGCGGCAGAGGTGACCTGGCTGACCGGGAGGCGGACGACGGTGTCGAGTGTGCCGTCGGGGGTGTAACGGCGCAGCTCACCGGTGCCCCAGACGGCCAGCCACAGGCACCCTTCGGCGTCCAGGGTCAGGCCGTCGGGGATGCCGCCGGATACGGTGATGAAGCGGCGCTGGCCAGACAGCGCGCCGGTGTCCGGGTCGGTGCCGAACACGTCCACTCCCCCGCTGAGGCTGTCCGCGTAGTAGAACGTCTTCCGGTCATCGGACCAGTCAAGACCGTTGGACAGGCCGACGCCGCCGAGCAGTTCGGTGACCGTCCCGTCCGGGCTGAGCCGGTACAGGCTGCACTGCGGGCCGCTCTGCTCCTGCCACGCCATGGTGCCCGCCCAGAAGTTCCCCCACGGGTCCGGCTTGCCGTCGTTGAACCTGACCACGGCCCGGTCGACAGTGAACTCGCCCACCCGCCGCAGGTCCTGGCCGTCCGGACCGGCCAGGGCGAACCCGTCCACCAGGGCGAGCACCAGCCCGCCGCCGCGGGTCAGCCCGAAGGTGCCGACCGGGCCGCCGGTCTCGAACCAGGTGTGAGCGCCGGTGACCGGGTCGAGCGCGTGCACGTGGCCGGGCAGGATGTCCACCCACCGGAGCAGCCCGCGGGCGGCGTCCCAGACCGGTCCCTCGGCCAGCTCACACTGGGCCGGGAAGGCGGCCTCGGCCTCCAGGACGCGGGTCATGGCTCGCTCACGTCCAGGATCACCTTGCCGCGCGGGCCTGAGCTGGATCGCAGCACCTGATACGCCTCCTCGTACGCCTCGAGCGGGAACCGGTGGGTGATCAGCGGGGACAGCCTGATCTGCCCGGCGGACAGCAGCGCGGTGACCTCGGCCCAGGCCGCGGAGGTGTAGGCGAAGCTCGCGCTGATCCGCAGGTCGTTGTTGACCACGTCGTCGATGGGCAGGCTGGCCTTGACGTTGTTGCCGGCCAGTCCGACCAGCACTACGCGGCCGCCGCGGCGGGCCAGGCCGAACGCGCGCTCGACCGCGCCGGCGGTGCCTGCCGCCTCGATCACCAGGTCAAACGAGGTGGTGGGAGGAGCCAGGTCGAACCCGGTCGCGCCGAGTTCGGCGGCCAGGCCGGCCTGGGCCGGGCGCTGGCCGCAGACGATCAGCTCTTCGGCTGAGAACAGGCGCAGCAGGTGCGTGGTGATCAGCGCCAGCGTGCCGTCGCCGACGACCGCGATCCGCTCCCCCGGCCGCGGCTGGCCGCGGCCGATGGCGCGCCAGGCGACCGCGGCGGGTTCGGCCAGCGCCGCGTCGAGCAGGCTTACCCGGGGGCTGAGCACGTGCACGACCTGGGCCGGGAGCAGGACCTGGTCGGCCGCCGCGCCGGCCCGGGTGAAGCCGAGCTCGTCGTAGACCAGGCACAGGTTGGTGTGGCCCTGCACGCACTGCGCGCAGACCCGGTCGGGGATGATGCCCTCCGCGATCACCGGCTGGCCCGGCTCCAGGCCGGTCACGCCCGGCCCGACAGCCTCGATGATCCCGGACCACTCGTGCCCGGGGACCAGCGGGTACCGCGTGTAGGCCGGGTCGACCACGCCCGCGACCAGCTCCAGGTCGGTACCGCAGATCCCGGTGTGCACCGGCCGGGCCACCACCTCGCCGGGCCCCGGGACGAGCTCGTCGGCATCCTGCAGGCCGATCACCCCGGGCGAGGTGATGACCAGGGCCCGCCGGTCAGCCATGGCCAGCCCGGACCGCGAACGGCGGGCCGCCCAGGGCCCTGGTGACCTGATCGGCCGCGTCGCGGATGGCGATGCCGAGCTCGTCCATCCGCCAGGTCGGCCGGTTCAGCTTCAGCCCGGTGCCGCTGATGGCGGCCACGCACTCGCCGGTCCGGTCGTAGATCGCCGCGCCCACGCAGAACACGCCGTCCGCGTCTTCCTCATCATCGATCGTGTAGCCGCGGACCGCGCTCAGTTCGAGGTCCCTGAGCAGGTCGTCGAGGTCGGTGATGGTGCGCTCGGTCCGGGGCGGCATGCCCGCCTCGACGGCCAGCACCCGGGCCTGCTCCGGCGGTAGCGCGGTGAGCAGCGCCTTGCCCGCGGACGTGCAGTGCGGGTATTCCCGCTGGCCCAGGTAGCTGGCGAACCGGACGGTGCCGGGCGCGTCGATCCGCGCGGTGACGATGGCGAAGGGCCCGTCCGGTATCACCAGCCGGGTGGTCAGCCCGGTGGCGTCGGTGACCGACTGCATGACCGGCATGGCCAGGCTGATCAGCGGAGACTGCAACTCGGCCGCGTCGCCGAGCTTGGCCAGCGCCATGCCCAGCCGGTACCTGCGGCTCAGCCTGGCGCCGGAATCGGCCACGAAACCCCGGGCGATCAGCGTCTGCAGCAGCGCGAACGCGCTGCTCTTGGAGACCGCGATCTTCTCGGCGAGCTCGGTCAGCGTCAGGCCCTCCTGGCCGGCCGCGGCCAGCAGCTCCAAGGTATCGAGCGCCCGTTCCACGCCGTGCAGGCGGTAGCGCTGCCCGTCGGAATCGTCCCGGTTACTCACCGACTGTTCCTTTGTCCCGAGCACTGTTCGGCATAGCAGAATAGCTTGGCACCGTTGACCGTCCTCGTCAACTCGCGGACTCTTGACAAAGGCCCTCACGCTGCCGTGTCATTATGTCACCGCTCATTCGGATGTAGAGAATTAGTTTCGGCAGAGCCGAATACCCAGATCGTTCGGGATAAAATCTTCTAAAGGAGAGCAGCGATGAGCTGGGTCGCGGACGTGCTGGACGGGCTGGGCGTCACCGGCCGGGACCACGGCACCTCCTTCCCCGACGGCGCCGCGTTCCGCATCGAGATCCCCAGCGTCGAGGGGCCCAAGGTGCTCGAGGCCGTGCTGCGCGCCGCCGAAGCCGAGGGCATCACGGTCAACCGGGTCTCCCAGGGCAGCGGCGCGGTGCTGATGCGCGCCGTCGAACTGCGCGACATGGCCCAGGCCGGCCTGGAGGCGGGCGTGGAGGTTTGCCTGTTCGTGGGGCCGAGAGAGCGGTACGGGGTGGGGGCGCACGCCAGGTCCGAGGACGGCCGGGCGCACGGGGATCAGGTCCGCGGCCTGCGCCAGATCTCCTACGCGCTGGAGGACGTGCTGCGGGCCACCGAGGAAGGCATCCGCAGCTTCCTGGTCGCCGACCTCGGCCTGCTCCGCGCCGTGACGCAGGCGCAGGCCCAGGGCGCGCTGCCGGCCGGGCTGGTGTGGAAGGTCTCCGCGGCCATGTCGCCGTCCAACCCGGTGACGGTCAAGCTGCTGGAAGACCTCGGCGCCAGCACGGTGAACATCCCGGCCGACGCGACGCTGGCCGAACTGGCCGAGATGCGGGCCGCGGTCAGCATCCCGCTCGACCTGTACGTGGAGTCCCCCGACCCGCTCGGCGGCGTGGTCCGCGGCCAGGAACTCGGCGACCTGATCAAGGCCGGGGCGCCGCTGTACGCGAAGTTCGGGCTGCGCAACGCGTCAGGCGTCTATCCGAGCGGACACCACCTGGAGGCGGTGGCCAGCGCGAACGCGATCGAGAAGGTGCACCGCGCGGCGGTGGCGCTGGAGTGGCTGGAACGGCTGTCGCCTGGACTCGTTCAGTCCAAGCCGGGAGCCGTTGGGCTCGGCGTTCCGGTCCTATGAGCCGCCCTATTTAGCAAACCCCTGGCGACGCCAGACGCCTGAAAGGTTCCACGTCATGAGCAACGAGTCCTCCGCAGGGCTACGGGAGAAGTCCGTCGGACTTCGCGGTGACTGGATCGCTTCCATCACCAACGTGGCCCCGACCGCCGCCACCACCTTGACCATGGCCGCGCTGATCGCCGCGTCGGGGCTGGCCTCCCCGCTGGCGCTGCTGGTGGCCGGCGCCGCGATGCTGTGCTGCGCGGTGGCCTACCACCGGCTGAACGCGTGGCAGGCTTCGGCCGAGGCCCCGGTGAAGTGGGTGGCGCGCGGGCTCTCCCCGATCCTCGGCTTCGCGGTCGGGATCTTGGTGCTGATGACCGCGCTGACCTCCAACATCGGCAACATCACGCTGATCGGCTCCACCGTGCTCAGCCTGATCGCCCCCGGCCAGACCTCGAACAAGCCACTGACCTGGATGGTGGCCACGGTGATCTGCCTGCTCGTGGTGGCCATCGCGGTGATCGGCGTGAAGGTGACGATCCGCTTCGAGGGCTGGGTCATCCTGGTCGAGTACATGATCATCCTGTCGCTGGCGATCTGGGGCCTGGTCACCGAGCTGACCTCGCACAGCCCCGGGATCACCGCGCCGACCTGGTCGTGGTTCACCACCTCGCGCTCCCCTGGCGGGTCGACCGGGCTCATCGCGGGCGTGGTCATCGCCACGTTCCTGCTCGGCGGCTGGGACTCGCCCATCTACCTGGGCGATGAGCAGAAGCGGCAGCGAGACCCGGGACGTTCGGTGCTGATCTCGATCACCTTCTGCACGCTGTGGGTGATCTTCCTGTTCGTCTGCCTGCAGGGGCTCGCGTCTTCTTCGGCGATTACGGCCAACGCCAGCAACGTGCTGCCGTTCCTGGCCGGGCGGCTTGGCCCCAAGGCGTTCGCCGACCTGGTGGCGCTGGCGGTCATCGCCTCGTTCGCCACCACCATCCAGTCGCAGATCGTGGACGGGAGCCGGATCATGTTCGGGATGGGCCGGGATCGCACCGTGCCCAAGGCGCTCGGCCGGGTGAATCCGCGGTTCCGTACGCCGGTCGCGGGGTTGATCGTGATGGGCGTGATCCCGGTGCTGGCCCTGGTGCTGTACCTGGCGAGCAGTTCTCTGCAGAAGACGATCATCTACATCGACTCGACCGGCGGCCTGCTGTTCGCCGGCTACTACGTGGTGATCTCGCTGTACAGCATCTGGTACTACCGCACCGTGCTGTTCCGTGATCTTCGCGAGTTCTTGCTGGGGCTGCTGCTGCCGCTGGTCGGCGCGGCGACGCTGGTCTACGTGATCGTCAAGTCGCTGCCCGGCACGCCGGTGCCGGTTCGGATCATCGCGCTGGTGCTGTTCCTGGTCGGGATCCCGCTGGCCTTCCTGTCCAAGGCGATCACCCGCGCGCCGTTCTTCCGCACCCAGCGGGAACGCTACCGCGAGGAAAAGCCCGAGCCAGCCCGTGTCTGATACTGCCGGTTTGCGCAGTGACGCCTGGCTGGGCGGGGACGATGAGGTCGCGCTCAACCACCGGGCAGCCCTGCGTGCGGCCGGGTTGCGGCGTGCTGGCAGCCGCCCCGGTCGCTCGCGGCGGCCGCTGATCGGGATCGCGTGCACGGCCAGCGACCTGAACCGGTGTGACCGGGGACTGACCACGCTGGCTCTTGCGGTGCGGCGCGGCGTGCTCGCGGCGGGCGGGCTGCCGCTGCAGTTCCCGGTCATGTCGCTCAGCGAAGACCTGATGAAGCCCACCGCCATGATCTACCGCAACCTGCTGGCGATCGAGGTGGAGGAGACCATCAGGTCACAGCCGCTGGACGGCATCGTCGCCCTGGGCAACTGCGACAAGACCGTGCCCGCCTACCTGATGGCGCTGGCCAGCGCGGACATCCCGGGGCTCGTCGTCACCGGCGGGTTCCGGGTGCCTGCTTTGTTTGACGGTTCGCCGCTGGGCAGCGGCACTGCCTTGTGGCGGCTGTATGACTCGCGGCGCAGTGGCGCGCTGGACGACGCGGCCTGGGCCAGGCTGGAGAGCTGCCTGGGCCAGGGGCTGGGCGCGTGCAACACGATGGGCACCGCCTCCACCATGGCGATCATGGCCGAGACGCTGGGGCTCGCGCTGCCGGGTTCGGCCGTGCTGGCCTCCGGGGACCCGCGGCAATCCGAACTGGCCGAGGCGGCTGGGGAGCGGATCGTTTCGCTGGTCCGTGACTCGGTGCGGCCTTCTGCGTTTTTGACTCCCGCGGGTTTCGCTAACGCGATGACCGTCCTGGCGGCAGCGGGGGGCTCGACCAACGCGGTCATTCACCTGTGCGCGGTGGCGGGGCGGCGCGGTCTTAACCTGCCGCTGCGGGACTTCGGCTCGGTTTCCGCGCGTGTGCCGGTGATCGTTGATCTCGCGCCGATCGGGACCGGGCTGATGCCGGACCTGGCGGCGGCGGGCGGGGTTCCTTCCGTGCTCGCCGCGCTTGGGTCGGAGCTCGACCTTTCTGTTCCCACGGCTGGCGGGGCCTCGCTCGGGGAGTCGCTTGGTGGCCTTGACCTGCGGTGGCCGGTCGGGAAGCCGGTGACGTCGCTGCCAGCGTTCATGGTGGTGCACGGCAACCTGGCGCCTTCCGGGGCGGTGATCAAGGCGGCGGCGGCCAGCCCTTCTTTGCTGCTGCATCGCGGGCCGGCGGTGGTGTTCCACTCGTACGAGGAGATGCGCAGCCGGATCGACGACCCTTCGCTGGACGTGACCCCTTCCTCCGTGCTCGTGCTCGCTGGGTGCGGGCCTGCGGGGATGGCCATGCCGGAGTGGGGCAACATCCCGATCCCTGCTAGGTTGCTCGGCCAGGGCGTCACCGACATGCTGCGGATCACCGACGGGCGGATGAGCGGAACCGGGTTCGGGACCGTGGTGCTGCACGTGGCGCCGGAAAGCGCGGTCGGCGGACCGTTGTCCCGGCTGCGCGACGGGGACATGGTGTCGCTCGACGCTTATGCGGGTTCGCTGTCTGTTGAGGCGGACCTGGCTTCGCGGGAGCCGGTGGTGCCCGCGGTCAGCCATCGGCGGGGCTGGCCGGTGCTGCACCGGAGGCATGTCCTGCAGGCGCCCGAGGGGTGCGACTACGACTTCCTGCGGGCTGAAACGCCTGAGCAGCTTGCGTTTGTTGAGCCGGTCATCGGCCGGTCGTAGCCTCTGGCTATTCCAATGAAAGTGGCTCTCTA
>JBKQQQ010000883.1:0-10904 GCA_052144275.1 Streptosporangiaceae bacterium | reverse complement strand
TACATCACCGGGTCGGTGCTAGTCGCCGACGGCGGCTGGCTCGCCGGCTGAAGGCACCCTCTGATCGGAGCCGCCCATGAGACGCCAAGAAAGCAACTCGCAGCCGATGTCAGCCGAGCCAGCAGGCTGTGCCGCCCAGAAATAGGATTCTGGTTTGTGAGCTGGGTCTTCTTGGATTTCAGGCGGCTCGCACATACTCGTTGATCAGGCCGCTCAGAACGGGTTTTCGGCGGATCTGATGAGCGTGGAAATCCCCTGCCGTGATGCAGGGAGGATGGTGCGCAGCGTTGGGGACGCGCTGGTCGATGCCTTGGTGGGGCCGGGCCATGTTGTAATGCGCCTGGTAGTCGGTCAGGACGGCACGCAGGTGTGTCTCGCCGAGAATCGGCATGCGGTCCAGGAGCTCGCGGCGCAGTGTGCCGACCAGGCGTTCGCAGATCGCGTTCATCCGCGGCGCCTGGACCGCGGTGCGCAAGATGGTGGTGCCGGTGGCCTGGAAGACGGCGTCGAACGAGGCGGTGAAATTCGAGCCGCGGTCACGTATCAGGAATTTGATGGCCCCGAACCGCTCATCGAGGGCGAGGGCCAGGTTGCGGGCCTGCTGCACGGTCCACTCCGCGGTGGGATGGGCGGTGACGCCGCCGAGGTACATCCGGCGGGTGCCGTGCTCGATGAACACCAGGACGTAAAGTCTTCTCAGCAGCACGGTGTCCACGTGCAGGAAATCCACCGCGAGGATCCCGGCGGCCTGGGCGTGCAGGAACTCCCGCCAGGTCGGGCCTGACCGGCGAGGAGCCGGATCGATGCCCGCGGCATGCAGGATCTCCCACACTGTGGACGGCGCAACGGCGATGCCGAGCTTCGTGAGCTCGCCGTGGATCCGGCGGTATCCCCACAGCGGATTCTCCTTCGCCAGCCGGACGACAAGGCGTGCGATGCCCGGGACCGTCGGCGGACGGCCGTGCTTGCGCTGCTTGCTCGTGTCGTACTTAGCCGCGGCCAGCTTGCGGTGCCAGGCGAGCAGCGTCGCGGGTGTCACGGGAAAGATCTCCGTCCAGCGCCTGCGGGGAATGAGTCGCGCCAGCGCGGCAAGCCACACCCTGTCGGCCGGCTCGTATCGCACGCGGCCGATGTGGCGGCGCAGCACCGCGTTCTCGTGCCGGAGCACCAGCAACTCAGCAGCTTTCGCCGGGTCGTCGCGGAACGCCAGGACAGCCACGCCGAGTACCCGGCACGTCAGCAGGTAGACGATCTTGAGTAGCACCCGGCAAGCCAACCACCTCCGCGTCAAGCCTGCTGGCGATAGCGCAGGTCAGCCACTCAATCGAGTATTCGGGCGGCACACCGACCGGTAGAAGGCGCCGTAGTAGTCCCACCACCCCGCAACACCGAGCTGAGCCTATGCAGCGGGACTTCGAGCGGCAGGTTCGTGTTCTGCCAGCACACGGCCTTCACCTTGGCCATGATGGCGTGCAGCGCTTTCTTGGCCGGGTAGACGTAGACATAGTGCTACACGGGCAGGTCCGAAGTTGGCGCCACGTTCCACAGCCGCACCGTGCGGTCGTCGCCGCCTGTGGCGAGCTGGCGTCCATCGGGCGAAAATGTCATCGCTAGCAATGGGCCGGTGTAGCCGCGCAGGGTGCTGGATTGACCGGTGGTGAAGTCCCATAGACGCACGGTGCCGTCGTCGCCGACGCTGGCGAGTTGGCGTCCATCGGGCGAGAAGGCTACCCCATTGACGAATCCGGTGTGACCTTCCAGGGTGGCGGTGAGTTGTCTGCTGGCGGGATCCCACAGCCGCACGGTGCGGTCGCTGCTGGCGCTGGCGAGCTGCCGTCCATCGCGTGAGAACGCCACCGCTTGCACCCTGTCTTTGTGGCCTTCGAGCGTGGCGGTGAGCTGTTTGCCGGCGGGATCCCACAGCCGCACGGTGCCGTCGTTGCTGGCGCTGGCGAGCTGCCGTCCATCGGGTGAGAACGCCACCCCGTTGACCGGTCCGGTGTGGCCTTGGAGGGTGGCGGTGAGCTGCCCGGTGACCGGGTCCCATAGCCGCACCGCGCCGTCCTCGCCGGCGCTGGCGAGCTGGCGCCCGTCGGGCGAGAATGCCACCCCTCGCACCCGGCCAGGGCGCTCGAGAGTGACAGTGGGTTGGCCGGTTTCGGGATCCCACAGCCGCACGGTGCCGTCGTCGCTCGCGCTGGCGAGTTGATATCCGTCGGGCGAGAATGCCACCCCGTACACGGGACTCTTGTGGCCCTCGAGTACCAGCAGGACCCCGCGAAGGGCTTCGCCGATCATCTCGGCGATCTTTGCCGTCGTCCCGTGGTCAACGTCGTAGCGCGCGCGGGCATCTTTTAGATCGAATTGGGCAACGAATAGAATACCGTGCCGACGGCGGCGGGAAAGGTGGCTGGCTTCCTCCAGTGCGCGCTCATAGGCGTCTGTCGCAAGTTGTGCCTGGTTGGCGCAGAGGAAGACCAGGCCGATGTCGAATCGCCTGCCGATCTGCCGGGCCTCCATGGAAAGGGCCTCACTGAGGTTCGCGATGGCATCCCGGTATTCGGCTAGGCGGTAATGAGCCCGGCCTTTTAGCCCTCGTATAAATGCAGTCTGGTCCACTTTCTGCTCGCTCTGGCAGCTCAGGAATCGTCGATATTCGATGGCGGCTTGGTCATCGTCGCCGTTCATGAGGAGAGCTTCGCCGAGAAAGGCGTGAAGCTCGGGGGTGCCTGTCCCCAACTGTATTGCTTGCCTGTAGACCTCTACGGATTCGGAATGCTGGCCTAGATACTTGAGCACAGATCCCTTCAACACGAGCGTCCCCTCCGACGTTTCGCCGGCCTGTGCGGCGGCATTCAGAAGGTCTAGAGCCGCGTCGAATTCCGCCAGATCGAGCAGCACGCTCGCCTTCGTACTGAGAGCCCAACCATAGTCGGCATCCATAGCGATGGCCTTGTCAAGCGCCGTCAATGCATCGTCGTGACGTTCGACCTGCTGGAGCGCCGCGCCCTTGCTCGCCCACGTCCAGGCATCATTGGGGTCGAGGTCAGTCGCGCGGTCAAACTCGCTGAGCGCATCCTCCGTACGGCCAAGCACGCGCAGCGCCTCGCCGAGCGTGGCGCGCACAAACGCGCTCTCGCTTTTGTCCGCGAACGGCATCAACAGGGCAGCGGCCTGCTCGGGATGCGCCTGAGCGAGCAAGACCTGGCCCTTGGTGGCCAGCGCCCAGGGGCTATCGGGAGTCCTTGCCAGCAGCTCATCAAGCACTGCCAGAGCCTCGTCATAACGGCCGAGCAGCCGCAGCGCCTCGGCAAGCTCCCTGCGGGCCCAGTTCAGCGCCGGGTCGCGCCCGAGCGCGCTGCGCAGCAATTCGACCGCCTCGCCCTGGCGGCCCTCAGCGGAAAGGACCTGGCCCTTGGTGACCAGCACCCAGGGGCTATCGGGAGTCCTTGCCAGCAGCTTATCAACCACTGCCAGAGCCTCGTCATAACGGCCGAGCAGCCGCAGCGCCTCTGCTCTGACTTCAAGCAGGGCAGGGTCGTCCTTCGCCAGCTGCAGCGCCCGGTCGGCAACCGCGAGCGCGTCTGCAGGGCGCTCTGCGGCAAGGAGCAGTAGCGCCTTGCCAGTCAGGGCCGGCATGCAGCTTTCGTGTGCCGCGAGAGCTCTATCACACTCAATGAGCGCTGAGGCCATCCGGCCAGCAGCCGCATGTCGGGCCGCCGCCTCCACATAGCGAAGAGCCGCGTCCGCGCCGCGGCCAGGGAACGAGGCGATCACCGAGGCCAGGTCGGACCGCAGCCATGGGTCGTCGGGGTCAAGCTCCGCTGCTCGCTTGAGATACTCCTCAGCCTCGCCGGTTCGCCCCTCGCCTTGCAGCGCCAGGCCCATGTAGCGGAAGCCGTGGGCAGTCAACGTTCCCCCTCGGAGGGCTTGACGCAGCACCTCAATTGCCTCGGCTCGCCGGTCTGTGCCCACCAAGGCCATGCCGAAATCGCTCAACTCAAGGGCGTCCATCGGCTGAGCAGTCCCAAGGCTCTCGAAGCACGATACGGCCCGCGCGAAGGCCGCCCGTGCGGACTCCGGCCGCCCGGCGCGAGACTCCACATCTCCCCAGACCGCCCACACAGATCCAGCCAACCTGGCCTTATCGTTATGTGCCGGGCCGCTCCGGCGCGGCTTGAACAAGGCTTCCTCCCTGTCGGGGACGGGCCGTTCAAGCTGGTCGATCAACCTCGAAGCGATTTCCGACGCCTCAGACAGCTGTCCACTAGCTGCGTCGCGGCGAGCCCGGGCCAACTCGGCCTGCAACTCATCTTCCTCCGAGGCGGGAGGGAATCGCTGGGTTGTTATAGGCTTCGCGGCAGCCGCGTCACGATCTCCTTCTGAGAATCCGGCTGACGGTGGGAACTCTTCGTCCATCTCTCAACCTATCTTCTTACATTCATGCCAGGATTAAGTCGCTGACCAGTCTGACCTTTCTTCGCAATTTCGCCTGAAGTAATCGTGACACACAGATCTTTGGCCACTATCTCGATCGCGTACAACATTTCAGGCTTCGCTTGCAGCCTACATAGCCAAGCCGCGTTCAGCGCATCACGAAGTTTGCTGGTCGGCGACACGGTCAGTGGTATCTCGAGCGGCGCATCACGGTTCTTGATCTGCTCCTGCCAGTGCCCCGCCCACTCTTTGGCGATCGTCCATCCGCCATAAAGTTCTTCATCTTTCCTATCGGTCCGGTAACGTGCGTGTGGTCGATATCCATCCACCTCGTTAGTGAAGAACTCGAGCACCTTGACAGGATCAAGAATGACTGACTCGACATTCCGGGCATGCCCTCGTGCCATGTGCCATTGGTTCCGGAGTTCTCTCAGAACAATGTCAAAATCGTTCTGACTAGCTGCGATCTTCCCCATCTCTTCAAGAATGCCGAGTACGAACTCGCCTCGCTGCACATCGGACGGACCATAACCCGCGGAGCCTTCGTCCTGAAGCGGGTTGAACTGCAAGAGCAGGGCCGGGCATGCGTACGCTGGTCCGAGCGTATATGTAGCGAACGCGTCCGCCATTAGGACCTCGACGCAGCGCGTGGCATGCTGGAGTTGATTACGATCAGCCGTCATACCTTCGGGATCGTCGGTCCCTGGCATTGCCGCCACTTCAGCTTGTCTCCGACAGTACTCCTTAAGTTCAGGAATCTCTCTTATGGCGATGTGACCGAACTCATAGGCGGCCAGAGAAAGCGTCCATATGGTCCATTCCGGGAAACGCATGCTCATTCGCACGACATGCCCGAGGGTTCGGGGCGGAAGCTCTAGATGAGCTGGGATGCTAGGCGACGGATACGTCAGCATCCCGTCAGCACACGCGACAATCAGTGCATCGGTCAGTTGGCAGATCTCACCGTCGAGCAGCTTGTCCCTAAGCGCTAGGCCACCAATGAGCTCAATGCAATCCCGGAAAAGCTCTTGGCTTGCGCGGTGGACCTCGTTATAGCGCCGCCATCCTTCCGCGCTATTACCGCTTACGTCCTTCTCATGACGAATACCGTCCACCTCGCGGAGCAGCCTGTCGACCTCCCGCTTAATGTCCATGATAACCCAATCCCATATTCGCTCTTCGAACCAGACATTGTGCAGTTGGAGCCTGTCCTTCCAGCCAGACGGATCCTTCGCCCGGCTAAGACTCTGTTCGAGAGCCATCAGGCGAAGCTCAAACATTGAATCCATTATTCCTCACCCCCTTTATAATCATATGGCAGATCTTCTCGGACTTTCCCTCGATGCGATGCAGCTCAAAGACGTCAGCCCCGGGCCTTGCCAGTCGTTTCACCCACGCGGCATTAAGAACATCCACGATGCTCGTGTTGGCGCCCAATAGGGGCAGCGAGTCGTCGTCGCCGACCCGCTCGGCTAGGGCTTGTGCTTGCTCCCACCCCGCGTAGCGGAGAAGAGGTAGATTATCGTCGATAATCTGGAAGAGATCGGATTGCTCCCGGTTCAGCTGCGCGATGGTCCCACCATCCAGTTCAGTTGTATGCCCAGCAGCCGCCAGCGTTTCTCCCCATAGCTTCTTCATTTCAACTCGGCACATCTCGAAGACTGGTTCTCCTTCTGGCCGCGTCTCGTCCATCGCTTCTAGGGTCCGCAGAATAATGTGCATTCTCTTGGCAGACGACGGATGCCTGTCAAGCTGGCCTTCGGAATCGAATGCGCTGAGCGGATCGAAGTAGAGGACGGCAGCTGCCCACCCGAACATCGGGCCCACCGCATAAGTTGCGAGCACGTCGGCGAAATGCTCACGAAGAAACGCTTGTTGCTGTGCCTCGATTCCCATATTGGTTAGCAACCTGGTCAGTATCTCGAAGCGGGTGCCATCCTCATCCACGGCCGTGATCTGTGGCTCAACGGAATGTGCGAACTCATGAGCGGCAAAGGGTAGATCCCAGATGCTCGCGGCAGGGAACCGCACCTGGACAATCCCGGTACGCTCGGTCAGATACTCGCTGCCCGGAACGGTGAACCGCCGCCAGCCGACGTCGGCCAAGCCACTGAGGTGCTCAAGCAGTGCGTCGGCGATGTCGCAGACACCATCGTCGAGTCCGGCACGCCGGGCCATGGTGCCCTGGAGGAGGGCGACGCATTCGTCCAGGAGGGGTCTCAGTTCGGAATCGATCACAGCGACCTTTCGCCAGCAGTCCGGCAATCCCCTTCCTCCACAGACACCGTGGAGCAGCGCTAGGCATGACTGCTGATGCTTCCTGAAATCGGTTTCAAACCGAATCTCGATACGCTCCCGGAACTTGTCAGCCGGCATGGCATTCATCATGCGCTTGGCTCGACTGAGGTCAGTCAAGAACCTATTAATCCGGGTGATCAGTACTTGCTGTTCATTCACTAGCTACTCCAAATAGATAATAAGAAGTTCAATGTCAGGGACCGTGATTCAATTCTCTTCCCGCTGCGCCGGAGAATCATGCTAAGCACGACTGATCGGAAATTGGTGGAGGTAGTGAGATCTGCGCTGAAGTTAAATTGCCCGTTTGGATCTACGCCTGATACATCACGTGACAACAAGACGGCTGTCCCGTCCGGGCGGAAAGCGGTTATGCTGATCTGGCCGACTGAATCGGCCGTCAGACGCTCGGCGTTTACGGTGGCGTGTACGTCTATGATCGTTCCTGAACCGGGCCTTGTCCATTGCATCGCCAGCGTAGCCGTGGGAGGGTCGTTGATGGTCCCGATGACGAGGATGAATGCCAACAACAACGCCGCGGTAAAGAGGAGCAATGCAGATCTCGTGAGCCAGCCTTTCCAAACGATGGTGTGCTCGAAGAACCGCCGGACATCTTGTATATCCGATGGGTTAATCTTCCACTGCATCGAAGGCAAGTTGGCGACTAGCGCAGCCGCCACGGATACGAACACAAGCGTAATGACGGTCTTCAGGAGCACAGGGTTGACGCTAATTTTGGAACTCACGCCAGTGATGACGCCCGCCCCCGCCAAGATGAAGCCAGCCAAGGTCAAATTGGTGAAGATGAACGCCACCTTGTCGTTAATGCGTTGAAGGGATTTGCCGGGTGCCAAGTCGCGCGCTGCGCAGAGCCATAGGTCATCTTCAGGGGTGGGTTCCTGGCCTTGTATCTCGCTCACGGCGACCAGCCTGTGCCTTCGAAGATATTCTCGTGGCCGTCGGAGCAGCTGACTTTAACGCGCCAGCGCTGCGATCTCGGAAACATCCGGAAGATCCGTTCACGTCCGAAGACGGCCTCGCGGACTTTTTTAGTGAGATCTTCGTGGTCGTCGCCCCGGCACCGGTAGACCATTGCCACTATCCCCTCTAGTTACCATGTAGCCAATTTGTTCGCGACTGTAATCTGACCACGTGATAGTGCTAGAGCCGAACGTCCTCGATTGCCCGGCTGTTCGTCCCGCTCACGAGACGTAGCCACCAGTGCTCCTGGACGCTCGTCCGGGTGCACGCCAGGCGGAGCCGGCGTCCGCGATTCTGATCCGCCGCGGGGTCATCGAACCAGACACCGCCGGTGGCAAGGTAGCAGAACAGGTGGTTTCCGAGGCTGAGGTCAACTGCTACGCTCCGGCTGGTTCCGTTACGCCGCGCGAGCACGTGGCGGCCAGGGCACGACTCGTTGAAATCCCCGACCACGCTGACTATCCGGCGGGCTCGTGGGCGGGCAGGCTGAAGGTGAGTGGTCTTGGGCCGGGTTCCAGGCGACGGGTTCGCCGGCCCCATGCCGCCTGCGCCCGGTTCGAGCAGGCGCCCGCATCGGCTACCCAGTACCCGTACTGCGGGCGGCCACCGGGGTAACGGCCCTGTCCCCGGTGCCGGCCGGTTGTAAAGATCAAGAACATGATGCCGGACGAGCTGTGGTGCACCGCCGGCGGGTATCTGAGCCGTCGATTACCTTCGTGCGCTGCAGCGCTACCCCATCTGATGAGCCGCGGTTAGCCTCGTCGGCCCTGGACTTATACCTGAGCTGGTCATCCCTGCCTGTCCGGCACGACGATCACCGGCCTTGGCATGCGGTCGCTGCGGCGGATGCCGGGTGGCGCCGCTCAACACCAGATCGCGGGCAGGTCGGTGACGAGCTGGCGGATCCGGGTTTTCTGCTGTTCGGTGAGCTGCCCGGGGTGCTGCTCGCGTGCCTTGTCGTAGGCGGCCTGGGCGTCGCTGAGGGCGCGCAGGGCGGTGTTCCAGTCGGCTTCCAGCGTGCCCGGCGACGAGCCGGTTGGCGGGGTCGACGGCCAGGTAGCGGCGGCGGGCCAGGTCGGCGTGGTAGCGGGCGCGTTCGACGTGGGCGGCGCGTAGCGCGTCGGCTTCGGCGGCGCGGTGCTGGAGTTCGGCGGAGACGGTCAGGGCGGCTTCGGCGGCCAGCGGGGTGAGCTGGCTGATGAGGAATTCGCTGATGCGCTCATCGAGGGTGTGCCCGGGGATGAGGGTGCACGGCGCGTGCCCGTTGGCGATGCCGTCGCGCTGGCAGAGGTAGGTGGGCAGTTCTTTCCCGCCGCGGGTGTGGTAGCGGATGGTCATCCGGTTGCCGCAGCGGCCGCAGATGATGATGCCCTGCAGCAGCGCGGGCCCTTCGCGGGCGGGCCCGGCGGCGCGGTCGGGGCCGTGGGCGGCGGCGTTGGCGGCCAGCGTGGCGAGGTTGGCCTCGTACTGGTCCAGGGTGATGTATCCGGGGTGGGCGCCGGGGATGAACGCGATCCATTCCTCGCGGGGCAGCAGGGTAGTGGTCGTCTTGCCGCCGGGCAGTTTCTGGTCGCGCCGCCGGCCGAAGGTGAACGCGCCGGCGTAGCGGGGGTTGTGCAGCACGCGCAGTACGATGTGGTGCTGCAGCGGTTTCCAGTCCAGCTCGCCTTTGCGGGGGCCGGCGCGGTGCCGCCAGGGGAAGGTCAGCTGGGCGGCGTTGAACGCCTTCACGCAGGCCGATGCTGATCCGGTTGCCTCGAAGGTGGCGAACAGGTGGCGCAGGGCGCCCTGGACGGCGGTGTCGGGGTCGAGGGTGACGTGCCCGGCGGGGTCGTAGGCCAGGCCGACCGGCAGCGGGGTGATCAGCTCGCCGCGGCGGGCCTTGGAGATGATCCCGCCGCGCAGCCGGGCCCGGATGAAATGGAGCTCAGCTTCGGAGAGTTGCCCTTTCATGCCCAGGAGGAGCCGGTCGTTAAAGTTCCGCGGGTCGTAAAGGCCGTCTTCGTCGCAGATCAGGGTGCCGGTCAGGCCGCACAATCCGAGGAGCTGGTGCCAGTCGGTGTTGTTGCGGGCCAGCCGGGAGCATTCCAGGCCGAGCACGATCCCGGCCCGGCCCAGGGACACCTCGGCGACCAGGTGCTGGAATCCTTCCCGGTCGGCGGCGCTGGCGCCGGAGTGGCCCTGGTCGATTTCGATGACGGTGATCTGGTCCGCTGCCCAGCCCAGCGCGATCGCCTTGCCGCGCAGGTCGTACTGGCGGATCGCCGACTCGGTGTTGTGGATGACCTGCTTGAGGCTGGACTGGCGGACGTACAAGAGCGCCGTTCTGGACAGGTGGGCGGCGGTCACCTTCGACGCCGCGGTCTCGGGGAGCATCGGGTCTCCTTCAGCATGAGCGGTTACGGGGGCGGGCCGGGGACGGATCCGGCGAGCGCGACGGCGGCCAGGGCGCTGATCAGCTCGGCGGCCACCGGGACCGGGAGCGCGGGCGGGTGAGCCGGGGCGGCGCCGGGCGGGCGCCCGGACGGCGCCTGCGGGGCGGCCAGGCTGGCCAGGGCACGCTGCCAGGCGGTGACGCCCTTGCCGGCCAGCACGCCGAGCCCGAGCGGGAACGCCTGCGCGCGTGCGTGCAGGGCGGCATGGCGCAGTTGCTCGTAGCGGGCGTCCAGCCCGCCGCCGGGGGCGGTGACCTGGCCGGCATCCGGGCGGGCGCCCGGTTCAGCAGCCGCGTGGCCAGGTGAAGGTCGCAGGGACAGGGACCGGTTATCCTCCTTCCGCATCTCGCGGGCGGGCAGGTCAGCGGCTTTTGGAGTGGCGCTCCCGGCGGCGGGCCAGCGCTCGCTCGACCGAGCGGGGGTGCACGCGCACGCCGAAGGACTCCTCGATCCGGTCGGGCAGCTGCGCCGGGCGCAGCGCGGGGCCGGCGGCCAGCTGCTCCTCGGCCCAGGCGAGGATCTCCTCGGTCAGCTTGTGGGCGCCGCGCGGCCCGGGCCTGGCGGGCACCAGCCCTTCCAGCCCCGCCGATTCCAGCGCGGCGGCCGCGGCGTAGTACGCGGGGCGGGAGTACCCGAACGCCGCGGTGGCCTCGGTGACCGGGGCGCCGCCGGCCCTGACCTTGCGCACCATCTCGTACTTGACCTGCACTGCGTCCCGGGTGTCGAAGAAGTCGCTGGCTAGGAACTCTGGGTCGG